>JBIIZE010000321.1:0-3310 GCA_044346435.1 Burkholderiales bacterium | reverse complement strand
TCCCTTCCTTGCCACACCGCGCTCGCATCGCGGGTGGCCCAACAGCCCACAAGGAGATATTAAATGCGACATTACGAGATCGTTTTGATCGTCCATCCGGACCAAAGCGAGCAGGTCCCGGCGATGGTTGACCGTTATCGTCAGCTCATCACCGGCCGCAAAGGCGCGATCCACCGTTACGAAGACTGGGGCCGCCGCCAGATGACCTATCCGATCCAGAAGCTGCACAAAGCCCACTACGTGATGATGAACATCGAGTGCGACAACGAGACGCTGCTTGAGCTCGAACACGCATTCAAGTTCAACGACGCAGTGCTGCGCCATCTGACCGTCAGCATGTACGAGGCCGTGACGACCCCGTCGCCGATGATGCGGGAAGAGCGCGCGCGCCCGGCTGATGATGCACGGCCGGCAGCAGCTGCCGCCCCTGCAGCAGTGGAGAGCGCGGCGTAAGTGAGCCGGAATACGGTCAGGTTGATTGGAGTCCTGGCCGCGGTTGAACCACTGCGTCACACACCGGCCGGTCTGCCTGTTGTTGAGTTCACACTGTCCCACGCTTCCGAGCAAACCGAAGCAGGGCAGAAACGGCAGGTAGAGTTCGAGATGGCGGCGAAAGCCACCGGCGAACTGGCAGCCCGGATTGCCGGAGTCAGGCAGGGCAGCGGGATGGATGTGCAGGGGTTTCTCAACCGCAAGCATCGCATGAGCAGGCAAATTGTCCTGCACGTAACGAACATGGAACTGATTTAGAAAAGGAAACGCACATGGCACGAATGGGCGGAAACAGCGGCGGTAAAGGTAAATTCGGCAAAGGCAAAGGCAAGGACGGACGCAAAAAGGGCAATGCCCTGTTTCGTCGTCGCAAGTTCTGCCGTTTCACGGCCGAAGGCATCAAGCAGGTCGACTACAAAGACATCAGCCTGCTGAAGGATTTCATCAACGAAAACGGCAGGATCATCCCCGCCCGCATCACGGGCACCAAGGCGCGTTACCAGCGTCAGCTGGGGATTGCGGTCAAGCGCGCGCGCTTCCTGGCGCTGCTGCCTTACACCGACCTGCACTGAGAGGCCAGTCATGCAAATCATTCTTCTTGAAAAAGTCATCAACCTGGGCACGCTCGGCGACGTGGTTCGCGTCAAGGACGGTTATGCCCGTAATTTCCTGATCCCGCAGGGCAAAGCCAAGCGCGCCACCACGGCGAATCTGGCTGACTTCGAAAAGCGCCGTGCCGAGCTGGAAAAAGCGCACGCTGAAGTCCTGGCTCAGGCACAGGAAAAAGCCGCCAAGCTGGAAGGCCTGATGGTCCAGATCACGCAGAAGGCCGGCGTAGACGGCAAGCTGTTCGGTTCCGTGACCAACAGCGACATTTCCGAAGCGCTGAAAAAGCAGGGCTTTGATGTGCCCAAGGCTTCGGTGCGTATGCCGGAAGGCCCGCTGAAAATGATCGGTGACTATCCGCTGAAAGTGTCACTGCACGCTGACGTGGTGGTTTCGATCACCGTTTCCGTGCTCGGCGATGCGTCGTAAGCACTGAATCAAAAGCGTTTTTCTGCAGGACTAAAAAAGGGCTGGCGACAGCCCTTTTTTTTGGTAGATTGAAAGCCTGTTGCCGCTTCCTCAATCCGCCGATATCTCAATAAATATCATTTAAAAACAATAACTTAAAGATTCAAAGAGATTTCCCGCCTCATGGTTCAGATCGTCACCCCGTTCACCAAAGATCCGCAGCTTGAAGCCGCGCGCACACCGCCGCATTCGATCGAAGCGGAGCAATCGGTACTGGGCGGTCTGTTGCTCGACAACGTGGCCTGGGACCGTATCGGCGATGTGGTGACCGAAGCGGATTTTTATCGCGGCGATCACCGCACGATTTTCCAGCACATCGCCAAGCTGATTGAGCAGAACCAGCCCGCGGATGCGCTGACCGTGGCGGAGAGCCTGGAGCGCAGCGGCAAGCTGGCCGAAGTCGGCGGTCAGGCCTATATCGGTTCGCTGGCGCTGAACACGCCCAGCGCCGCCAACATCCGTCGTTATGCCGAAATCGTTCGTGACCGCGGGATCATGCGCAATCTCGCCGCGGTGGGCACAGCCATCGCCGATCTCGCCTACAGCCCGAGCGGCAAAGATGCGCACATGCTGATCGACGAAGCCGAAGCCAAGGTGTTCCAGATTGCCGAGTCGGGCTCCAAGAACAAGCAGGGCTTTATCCGCATCGATCCGATCCTGACCGAAACGGTCGAACGCATCGACATGCTCTACAGCCGTGAGAACAAGAACGACGTGATCGGCCTGCCGACCGGTTTTGTCGATCTCGATCGCATGACCTCCGGCCTGCAGCCGGGCGAGATGGTGGTGATTGCCGGTCGTCCGTCGATGGGCAAAACCGCGCTGGCGATGAACATCGCCGAAAGCGCCGCGCTGGAAAGCAAAAAAGCCGTCGCCGTATTCAGCATGGAGATGTCGGGTCCCCAGCTGGCGATGCGGATGATCGGTTCCGTCGGTCGTGTCGACCAGCATCAGCTGCGCACCGGCACCTTCAAGGAAGAGGACTGGCCGCGGCTGGTGGATGCGGTTGGCAAACTGAATGACGCCCAGTTGTATATCGATGACACCGCGGGCCTGAACGTGCTCGAGGTGCGCTCACGCGCGCGCAGGCTGCATCGCCAGTGCGGCGGGCTGGCACTGATCGTTGTTGACTACCTGCAGCTGATGTCGGGCACTGCCTCGGGCGGGCGTGAAGAGAACCGCGCGACCGAGATTGCCGAGATTTCGCGGTCGCTGAAGGGTATCGCCAAGGAACTGAAATTGCCGGTGGTTGCGCTGTCACAGCTGAACCGCAGCGTCGACTCGCGCCAGGACAAACGTCCGATGATGTCGGATCTGCGGGAGTCGGGCGCCATCGAGCAGGACGCCGACGTGATCCTGTTCATCTATCGCGATGAAGTCTATAACGCCGATTCACCGCGCAAGGGCATTGCCGAGCTGATCATCGCGAAGCAGCGTAACGGCCCGGTGGGCAAGGTCGATCTGACCTTCCTCGGTAAATACACCCGCTTTGAGAGCTACGCCGGCGGCGGCATCGGCAGCGCCGAGTACTAGGGCCTACTGCGCGGCCCGATCGCGGCGTCGCGCGGTGCTCGCAGCCTCGCCTATCCAGATCGATATGTCTCGGCTGCTGCGCTCCGTGCTCCTTGCGCTCGGGCCGCTCGCTACGGCCTTGATGCTGCGGTAGTTCCGCGGTTTAAAGCGACTCTGCCGCAAAATCCGCCAGCCGAGACCGTTCGCCACGCATCAGCGTGACATGGCCGCC
>JBIIZE010000137.1:0-5777 GCA_044346435.1 Burkholderiales bacterium | reverse complement strand
TCCTCGCCGGCACCATCATCGCCGCCAACCTGCTGGTGTTTTTTGTGCCGCGTAACAGCACGCATTCCGCTGCGGCATAACCCCGGTGTGGCAACCGGAACGCGACATTGAACTGATCGCCGGCACCCCGGCCGGCGGCGGTCAGGACCGCCCGGCCCGCGCGCTGATCGGACGCCTTGAGGCGGACAAGCTCGTCGCCCGCACCATCAAACTCAGCAACATTCCCGGCAAAGGCGGCGGCAACGGCTGGGATTACCTGCGCACGCAGCGCGCCGACCCGCATGTGCTGGCGATCAATTCGCCGACGATCATCACCAACCGTCAGCTGGGCGTGAGCGATTACGATCACGGCACACTGACGCCGCTGGCAAACCTCTATACCGAGTACATCGCATTTGTGGTGCGCGCCGACTCGCCGATCCGCAACGGCAATGACTTCATGCGACGCATCGCCGCCGACACTTCGGGTTGCCGCATCGCACTCGCCACGGCGCTGGGCAACACCAATCACATGGCGCTGGCGCAAGTCACCCGTCACGCCGGCGGCCGCATTGAAGACTTGCGCATCAATGTCTTCGACTCCGCGCTGTATGCCGTCGATGATGTCATCGCGCAACGTGCCGAAGTCGGTGCAATCACCGCGGTCAGCGCCGCAAAGGCCATCAGCGATGGCAGCTTGCGTGCCATTGCCGTGTCCTCGCCGCAACGCCTGTCCGGCCCCTATGCCGATACCCCCACCTGGAAAGAACTCGGCGTGGATTGTGTCATCGGCACCTGGCGGGGCGTCATCGGCGCCGCGGACATCACGCCGGCGCAGATTGCGTACTGGCGGCAGGCGTTGCGCGCTGCAACGTCCACATCCGATTGGGCCACCCTGCTCGCGGACCAGTACTGGGGCAACACCTGGCTCGACGGCGAAGCGCTCAACGCCTTTCTGGAGCAGGAGCGACTGACGCTGGGGGCGCAGTTGCGCGAACTGGGATTGGCCGAAAATTCCAGTAAATAATTGATTTTATTGTGTTTTTTGTAAGGCCCCCTCCGGGTGTGGTATTCTTGCGCCCCTCGCAGGCTGGTCTGGCCTGCACCGCACCTGCATCGGAGTCTCCGCAATGAAAACCGAAGTTCACGTCCACGGCAGCGTATTCCTGTGCAAAGGCGTACGCCTGGCGCAGGTGGAACTCGCGCTGCGCCCCTGGCTTGATTACGTGGATGCGGATCATCTGGCCGATGCCAAAAGCCTGGAACGCGATGAACCCGGCATCGTCTATGAAGCCGGCGAGCGTGTGGTCAGCTTTTGCTGGACCGGTGAAGTCGGTCGCAGCTTTCACAACAAGCTGACCGAAGCCTGCAACAGCCTCGGCCCGCTGACTGAATACGCCTCCGAAGTCGAAGTCACCTATTACCCGGACAGCGGCGAAGACGAGTTCTACCAGTTCTTTGTCGGCCCGACGCCGGAAGCGATCCATGAATTCCGCCGCCAGTGCGTAGTCGAGGATCTCGGCCACATGCTGTCACGCCATATCGGCAAAGCCGAAGTCGAGCAGGTCACTGAAATGGTGACGCGGATGTTTGACGCGCACAAACCGGAAAAACCGGCGAATGAACCCGCTGGCACCAGCAGCTCCACAGTAATTCCGCTGCATCCGCGCAACCGCCACCTGCACTGATCACACCGGCCGCGGGCTCAGTCCCGCGGTGTTGTCGGGTCCTGCTTTTCGCCAAGACGCAAGGCCGGCATTCGCAGTCCGAGAAAAATCCCGGTAAAACGCAGCGCCGCAATGACGGCCATGCCGAAATAGGCGGCCGTCGTGCGCTCGATCCCCGCCGCCTGTAATCCCAGATAAACAATGATGCCGAGCAACGCGGCGGTCGCGTAGATTTCGCCGTCGCGCAGCAGCAGCGGAATCTCCGCGATCAGCATGTCGCGCAATACGCCGCCGGCGACACCGGACATCGTGCCAAGGATGACGGCGACAATGCCGCCGTAACCGGCGGTTTCGGCAATCCGCGCGCCGCTGATCGCGAACAGGGCGAGACCAAGCGCGTCAGCCACCAGCAATGCGCGCAAGGGAATGTTGCGGATACGCACGACCACCATGGTCAGCAGCGTCGCTGCGATGATCACCCAGAGGAAACCGGTATTCACCAGCCAGAATACCGGACGGTCGATCAGCAGGTCTCGCAAAGTGCCACCACCAACCGCGGTGACCATCGCAATCACCAGCACGCCGAACCAGTCGAGATGTTTGCGCCCTGCCGCCAGCACGCCGCTGACGGCGAACACGGCGACGCCGAGAAAATCCATGATGTGCACCGCGGTGATCTGCAGAGTCATGGTTTTCTCCGCCGCCTTCTTATCAGGCGCGCTTCTGCAGCGCGTCCTTGCGGAAACTGATCGTCGCTTCGGGATCAACCTTGACGTGGATGATCGCCGGCTTGCCGGCCTTCAGGGCATCACGCAGCGCATCGGCGGTTTCGCCGGCCGCAGTCGGGTGATATCCGTTGCCGCCGGTGAGCTTCATCACCTCGTCAAAGCGCGGGCTGTGCACATGCGCGCCGATATAACGCCCGGCGTAAAAGTCGCGCTGATAGGCAATCTCCGAACCCCAGGTGCCGTTATCCATGACGATGCCGATCGCCGGGATGTTGCTCATCACCGCGGTGGTCATCTCGCCCATGGTCATGCCGAAGCCGCCGTCACCCATCAGTGAAATCGCCGCGCGGTCCGGCGCCGCAACCTTGGCGCCGAGAGCTGCCGAGTAGGAAAAACCGACCATGCCGCAATCCAGCGGCGTCAGCAGCGCCGGTGCCTGATAACAGGGCAACTGGTCTGTGGCTTGAAACCCTGTCGTGCCGGCATCAAGCGTGAAAATGGAATTGCGCGGCGCAGCCTTGCGCAGCTCCGCATAAATCACGTCCGGGTGCAGCGGCGTCTGCGTGCGCGAACCGGAAGCCTCGCGCTCGGCCCATAACGCCGCGCGCGCTTTCAGATACTGTTCATTGCGCGTACGCCACGGCGCTTTGTCAGCAGCAATCGGCGCCATCAATGCCGTCAGCCCGTCGATCACCGAGCCGGCATCCGCGGTCACTGCCAATGCGGTCGGGAAATAACGGCCCAGCGCCGCAGGATCGACATCGATCTGGATGATCTTCGCGCCGCTGGCGATATCGGTGTACTTGTAGAAGGTGGTGTTGAAACCCAGGCGGGTGCCCAGCGCGATGATCAAATCCGCTTCGCGCGTGAGATCGCTCGCCACCGGATTGCCACGCGGGCCGACGCCGCCGGCGTGCAGCGGAAAATCCATCGGCAGAATGTCGGCATGTCCCGCCGAACTGGTCACCGGAATCTGCAGTTTTTCGGCGAGCGCGGCGAGCTTCGCGCTCGCACGCGCCCACTTGATGCCGGCGCCGGCGTGAAACACCGGCTTTTTCGCCGCGAGAATCATTTTGCTGATTTCCGCGAGTGCGGCCGGATCCGCAGCCGGAGGCCGGCTGGTTGCCGGCGGATGCATCGGCATGTTCACGTCGATGTCGTGATTGAACAGGTCACGCGGAATATTCACCACCACCGGTCCGCGACGGCCCGAGTTGGCGACACGGAAGGCTTCAAGGATGAATTCCGGAATACGCTCCGGACGCGGCACCGTCATCACTCGTTTGGTCACTGGCAGGAACAATGTGTTCTGGTCAATCTCCTGGAAGGCATCACGCCCCAGATGTTCGGTCGATGCCAGCCCGGTGATCGCCACCACCGGCGAGTAGGCAAACTTCGCCTGCGCCAGACCCAGCACCATATTCGCCGAACCCGGACCCGCCTGACCGCAGATGAATACGCCCGGCGACTGGGTCACGCGGCCATAGGCGTCGGCCATGTGCATGCCGCAGTTCTCATGACGTACGCCGATGTATTCGATGTCTTTCGCGTCATATAACGCGTCGTACATCTCCAGCGTGCTCGAACCCATCAGGCCGAAGACCTTGGAAACACCCGCTGCCCGCAGCGCTTCCACCGCGGCAACACCACAACGCATTTTTTTTGTGCTCATGCTGCTCTCCTCACGCCACTCCACTCCGTTCGCCCTGAGCTTGTCGAAGGGCGGGCTTCGACAGGCTCAGCCCGAACGGTGGGGTTGATTACGAATTATTCAGACTTACTTTTTCAGCACTTCCGGATTGGCGACATTGATCGGCGCGCCGGCGATAAACGCCAGGATCTGATCGACCGCGGTGCCGTAGTAGGAATCGTAGGTGCGCTCTTCGACATAACCCAGATGCGGCGTACACACCACGTTGTCCATGCCGATCAGCGGATGATTGGCATTGATCACCGGCTCTTCCTCGTAGACGTCGATCGCCGCACGGCCGGGGCGTCCGGCTTTCAGCGCCGTGACCAGCGCATCCTTGGCAATGATCGGTGCGCGGCTGGTGTTGACGATCAGCGCGGTCGGCTTCATGCGCGCGAGGTCTTCCAGCTTCACGATGCCGCGCGTGCCGTCGTTCAGCGGCAGATGGATCGAGATCACATCGGACTCGGCGAAAAAGGCTTCGCGGCTCGGTGCAACTTCAAAACCCGCAGCCTTCGCCTTGGCGGTCGAACCGTCGCGGCCCCAGCACCATACGCGCATGCCGAACGCTTTGCCGACCTGCGCCACCAGACTGCCGATGCGGCCGTAGGCATAAATGCCCAGCGTCTTGCCGGACAGCCCGACACCCACCGAACCCTGCCATTGCCCGTTCTTCATGCGCTGCACTTCCTGCGGAATGCGCCGCAGCGCGGCGAGGATCAGTGCCCAGGCCAGTTCCGCCGTCGGATTCGGATTGCCGCCGCCGCCCGCGGAAATGACCACACCCTTCTCGGTGCAGGCTTCGATGTCGATGTGATAGGCGTTGCGCCCGGTCTGGCTGAGCAGCTTGAGCTTGGGCAGTTTTTCGATCACGGCACGCGGCATTTTGGAGCGCTGCTGGGTCAGCACCACAATGTCCGCATCCTTCAAGCGCTCAGCCAGTTTGGCGGGATCTTTTTCGGTGTCGGTATAAACCAGCAGTTCATGTCCGGCGAGTTTTTTGGCGCAATCCAGTTGGCGGAAGGCGTCCTGATAATCATCGATGATGGCGATTTTCATAATGGTGTCCTGAAGGTGAACTGATGGAAGATCAACAAGGGAAATTATATCGGGGTCAACGCCGGCGACTGATGAAACCGCCGGCGCCGAGCATGAAGGCGTTGGCAAGGAAAACCGGGGTCACACCGAAGGCGGTGCCGACCGCACCAAAAAACAAAGGCACTGCAATGTGGGTCACGTTGTTGATCGCCATTCTAAGGCCCAGCGCCTCGCCGGAACGGCCTTCCGGCGCGCGGGCATAGATCATCATCAGCGTCAGCGGCTGGCCGCAGCCGGTGCCCAGGCCGAGCAGGAAAGAGATCGCAGCGAGCACCAGTCCGCTTTCCACCAGCGGGAACAGCATATAAGTCGCCGAGGCAATAAAGATCGAGCCCGTCAGCACCTGCTCCTCGCTGAACCGCTCGACCAGACGCGGCATGACAATGCGTACGATGAAGGACGCGGCAGCGAACATCGCCAGCACCATGCCGATGGCCGACGCCGACAGGCCGATGGCATGGCCGTACACCGGCATGTAAAACTGGAACAGGTCAATCGCGGTGAGCATGATGCCGCTGGTGATCAGGGTGCGGCGCAGCGGTACGTTGCTGAGCAGGCCGACGGCGTACACCGCCTCCTCCTCGCCCTTGGACTTGCCGCCGCGCAGGGCATCCA
>JBIIZE010000129.1:0-6130 GCA_044346435.1 Burkholderiales bacterium | reverse complement strand
TGCGCGGCCTTTTCATTTCTGATTTTGTAATGCCCTGAATCCGGAGCCGGCCCTCATGACCATGAAGCCTAGCGAACTGCAAAAACACACTGCACTGAAAATCGTCAACAAGATGAAAAAAGCCGCGACGCCGGACCGATTCGGCGGTACTGCCGCTGCACTGCCGGATCGTCGCGAACAGCGTCGTCTTGACCAGGCCGCCGGGTTGATCCCGTTTGCGGTCAAGCTGAACCGTGATCTTGTCGCGCAGTTGAATACGCTCGCTCAGGAGCGCAAGGTTCCGGTCAGCGAGGTGGTTGCCGAACTGCTGCAGGCCGCTTTAAAAAAATAAAACGGCAAGACGGGTCAGCGCACTTCTGTTGTGGCGCCCGCCTTGCGGCGCTCGGACTCGTATTGGTCATACGTCGGCCGGCTTGGCGCCGGTTGTCCGGAAGGCGCCGGATTGCGTACCGCATCCTGCTGCTGGATGCCTTCGTAAACTCCGCGTGAACTGCAGCCGGCGAGAGCCGCCGCCGCGAGCGTCAACAGTGTGAGCCATGAAAATCGTCGCATGGTTTGCCCTCAGTGCTGCGCGCCGCCGGCCGGCAGCTCCGCCAGTTCAATCAGGCAGTTTTCCGTCGCCGACGGATCAAGGAAGGCGATGCGGCACCCGGCGTGGCCGATACGCGGCACCTGGTCGAGTAGAGGAATGCCCTTGGCTTTCAGTTCCGCCAGCGCCTCGTCGATGTTCTCGACTTCCAGGCAGACATGATTGAGCCCGCCTTTGCCCTCGGCAATCAGCTTGGCCTGCTTGCTGTCCGGCGTCAGGCCGGCGATCAGTTCCACCATCGAATCCCCGACCGGATACAGCGCCAGCCTTCGCGTGGCGTTGTCTTCGGTGCCGCCCAGCTTGATGCCGAAACAGCCTTCCCATAGTTTGCGGCTGGCTTCTACGTCGCGAACGACGATGCCGACATGCTCGATGCGTTTGATTTTCATGGGCTCCCCCGTTTGAGTTCAGGACGGCATCATGCGCCAGGCAATCCGTGGACTCAAGTCCGCAGCCCGGGCCGCCCCCGGTGTAACATCGGGACACTGCATTTTCAACGACGATCATGACCGCAAAATCATCGCCCGCACCGCAATGGCGTTCCACGGTGCCCCTCTACATCCATCTTGGCTTTCACCTCGACGGCCTTGAAGAAGGCCGCTCGCAGGTGCGCCTTTCCTTCCAGCCCCATCTCGGCAACAGCCGCGGCGAAGTGCACGGCGGCACGGTGGCCGCAATCATCGATGCCGCGATGTCTCAAGCGGTGCGTTCCCTGGTGGATATGGAGATGGGCGTTGCAACAATGACCATGACCCTGAATTATCTGGCGCCGGCCAAAGGCGAAATCATCTGCAAGGGCAGCGTGATCAAACGCGGGCGCAGCGTGATGTTTACCGAAGCCGAGGTCTACGGCGAGGACGGCGTACTGGCCTGCAAGGCCAGCGCCAATTACCGGATTTTGCCGAAGAGCGTTTACGACAAGAAGCCGTAGCAACCGCAGTGCCGACCGCCAACAGCCGAGGAGACGTCATGAGCAAACCGCTGGGTAATGAAGACCTGTCCGACAAACCGGGCGAACGCGTTATCGATAAATCCGAACTGCCGCCCGATGGCATCAGCAACGAGAATGATGTTTACACCGAAGTCATTGCCGGTGAGATGCATCTCAAGCGCGGGCGCATGGGTAAATTCGAAGTGTTCACCGACGAGGCACCGCGACTGGGCGGCACCGACCGGTATCCCTCGCCGATGACCTACCTGGCGATGGCAGTCGGTTTTTGACTGCTTACCCAGGTTGCGCGGTACGCGCACATGATGAAAATGAAAGTCAGCGGCGCCAATTGCCGCGTGATATTCCGCAAGCATCTCGGCGGCTCGGTGCTCAAGGGCACGGTATTCAATCGGTGGGAGAGCGTGGATACCCATCTCAAGCTCGACAGTGATGAGCCGGCGGAGAAAATCGCGCACCTGATCAAAAACGCCAAGGCAGGCTGTTTTGCCGAAGGCCTGATCACCCAGCAGGTGCCGTTGAACAGTCGTATTGAAGTGAATGGCAAACCGTTTCATATTGACGGTGTGACGGTGCCGGAACAGACAGGAGACAAGGTATGACAGTTGCAGCAGATTGCAGGGGCGACCGGCTTGTAGCCGTATTTCTGGGCGCGATGTCGCTGCTGGCCGCGCCGGCGCTGGCCGCTCAGGCCAAGGCACCGGATTCCGCAGCATCCTTTCCCACCCGGCCGTTGCGCATGATCGTGCCGTTTGCGCCGCAGGGCCCCAATGATCAGCTGGCGCGAATGGTCGGCGTGAAGCTGGGCGAGACCTGGGGCCAGCAGGTCGTGGTCGACAACCGCCCCGGCGGCGGCACCGTAATCGGCACCGAACTTGCGGTGCGTGCGCCTGCCGACGGCCATACCATGCTGATGGTTTCGCTGAGTACCGCAGTCAATCCGATGCTGCAGAAAAAACTGCCGTACAACACGGCGAAAGACCTGCAGCCGCTGGTCAATCTCGCGTTCTCGCCGAACCTGCTGGTGACTCATCCCGGTGTTGCCGCAAACAATATCCCGCAACTGCTGGCGCTGGCCAAGGCCAAGCCGGGCAGCATCATCTACGCGTCCGGCGGCAACGGCTCAACCACGCACCTCGCTGCCGAACTGCTGGCCAATATGGGTGGTGTAAAAATGACCCATGTGCCGTACAAGGGCGCCAATCCGGCGACGCTGGATCTGCTGGGCGGGCGCGTGTCCTGCATGTTCGGCACCATTCTGCCGACGCTGCCGCATGTGAAAGCCGGCAAGCTGCGTGCACTCGGCGTCAGCTCGCCCAAACGCACGGCGGCACTGCCCGACGTGCCGGCGATCGCCGAGACGCTGCCGGGATTCGAGGCGGTGTCCTTCTATGGCGTGGCGGTACCTTCGGGTGTGCCCAAGCCGGTGATGGCCAAACTCAATGCCGAGATCGCGCGCATCATCACTGCTCCCGAAGCCCGTGAGCAGCTGCGACAGCAGGGGGCCGATGCGGTCGGTGACTCGCAGGCCGAGTTCACCGCCTTCTTCAATACCCAGATGAATAAATGGGCGAAGTTGATTCGCGAAGCGGGCATCCAGCCGGAGTAAGGCTGTTTTTGCGGCACCATAAAAATGAAATGTTGTTCGGGGAGAATCAGCGCATGAACAGAAAAAAACGCAATATTGGTCACCTGATCGCAGCGGCATTACTGATGACAGTGGGCGCGGCAGCTGTGGCGCAGACTTTTCCGTCGCGGCCGATCCGCCTGGTCGTGCCCGCCGCACCGGGCGGCGGCACTGACATCCTGGCGCGGTTGCTGAGCCCGGAGCTGACCAAACAGTTCGGCCAGCAGATCGTCATCGAGAACCGCGCCGGCGGCGCCACCATGATCGGTACCGAGTTCGTCGCGCGTTCAGCGCCCGACGGCCACACCATGGTGATTGCTACCACGCCGCATGCGATCAATCCGACGCTGTACAAAAAAGTGCCCTTCGATCCGGTGAAGGATTTCACCATGATCAGCCAGCTCGGGCTGACGACCACCGTGCTCGTAGTTCATCCTTCGCTGCCGGTCAACAACGTGAAAGAGTTCATCGCGCTGGCCAAGGCGCGTCCGGGTCAGCTGACCGCCGGCACCGCCGCCGGCAACTCCGCCTATCTCGCGGTGGAGATGCTGAAGTCTATGGCGAAGATTGACGCCGTGAACATTCCTTACAAGGGAGCAGGCCAGGCACTGACCGATCTGGTCGCCGGACATATCCAGTTCCAGGTCAACACCCTGCTCGCGGCGAAACCGTTTATCGAGAGCGGCCGGCTGCGCGCCATCGGCGTTTGCAGCGCCAAACGCACAAACGCGCTGCCCAATGTGCAGGCGATTGGCGAAACGCTGAAAGGTTTTGAAACCAGCGGCTGGTATGCGCTGCTCGGCCCCGCAGGCATCGCCCGCGAAACCACGTTGCGCATCCATGACGGCTTCGCCAAATCGTTGCGCACCCCGGAAATCACCAAACGCCTCGCTGATCAGGGGGTCGAAGTGACCGCGGGAACACCCGATGAACTGAACCGCATCATGCCGCTGGAAATCAAAAAATGGGGCGAGGTCGTCAAATCCTCGGGCGCCACGCCCGGCTGACAGTCCGCTAGAAGTTGCGGTATTTGTCGCTCGCCAGCAGGCGGATGATTTCCGCGCGCAGCTCGATGATGTCGTCCTCGCGCAGGGCTTCCAGATCACCCATCTCGCGCCGAAAGGCTTCGCGCGTCGGCGGAAATGCCAGTGCGTGACCGAAGGGTTGCAGCGTGGCGCCCTGCGCGCGTCCGTAGAGATGAACATGCAGTTCGGCGCGCCAGTTGCCGTTGTCCTGGTAATTGATGCGGCCGATGGCGATGCCTTTGCCGGTCAGCACGGTTTTCATGGCTTCGCCGCCGGCCATGGTCAGCTTGACCAGTTCAACCGCCTGTTCCCGCGTCAGTTTCGTGCGGTCTTCAACAGCGACTTTCGGATCGATGACGATGTGGCCGCCGTCGCTGCGCGACACATGCGGCTGCTCCAGCGTGCGCAGCACAAAGTGCCGCGCCTCGTAAATCACCGCCATCTTATTTTTTCAGCGGCGGCAGCGGCAGCGGTGTACCCGGCGGCACCGGTGTGCGGTCGACGTTCAGGCACATCGACACCAGGATGTAGAAGCCGTTGACCGAAATCAGGTCGACCACGCCGCGTTCGCCGAAGCGGGCAACGGCGCGTGCGTACATCGCGTCGCTGACGCCCTGGGTCTGCTGCAGTTCCGTGGAGAATTCATAGACCAGCGTTTCATCCGCATCCATGGCGGCGGGTCGTTGTCCCTGTGCAATGGCCTCGGCGATTTTCGGATCCAGGCCGCCTTCGAGCGCGAGCTTGTGGTGCGCGACCCATTCATATTGCGAAGTCCAGTTTCTCGCGGTGACGAGGATGGCAAGTTCATTGAGTTTGCCGGCCAGCGAGCTGCGGAAACGGATTTCCTCGCCCAGCTGTTGCACCAGATTGCCGATGCCGGGGCTGCGCAACCAGACATTGAATGGTCCGCCGAGCGGCCCCGGTTTAGAGGCGCCGGAGCTGGCCAGTTTCGCGCGCGGTCCGGATTTGATGGCCTCGGTCAGCGCCTGCTGTTCCGGGGTCAGTTTGTCGACGGGGATTAACGGGAAACGGCGGGTATCGGCGGGCGCGTCATTGCTCATGGAAGTCCTTAAAAAATATCAATAAATACAAATAGTTATTTGATTTTTACTGAGGATGATGCCGCTCAGGTGAAGTCGAGGCGTGCATCGCGCAACACACCAAACAGCGGCACCGGATCGCGGCGCGGTATTTCCAGAGGGGGCAGGGGTTCTGCTTCCAGGGCGGAGCGATCATCACCCATCGCATCGATCACCGCCCCGGAAATGACAAACTCACCGGCGCGCGCGCGATGCAACAAACGCGTCGCGATGCTGATGCTGTCGCCAATCACCATCATCGGCGCTCTGCCGGCGATGCCGATAACCGCATCCCCCGCATGCAGTCCCATCGCGACGGCGGCGCGGATGCCGAAATCGCGGGTCCATGATTCTTCGATGGCGTCGAAATCACGCTGGATTTCCTGCGCGGCCTGCACCGCCTGCCGGGCGCGGTCGGGACCTGTGAAAAAAGCCATCAGCGTGTCGTTGAGCACATTGTGTACGGTGCCGCCGTTGCGTTCGGTGGCGCTGCGCACCAGTTCGAAAAATGCAGCAGCCTGATTCAACACCTCGACGGCCTGCAGCATGGCCGAGGTGCGGGTGAATCCGCGGGTTTCCGCGAACAGGATGACTGCAGGCAGACGTGCGGGTGTTGTCATATCGATGATCTTCGCAGTCATGCGGTCATTTTCCTGTGTGAGTGCAGTGCTTACATGCGGTACATGAGGGCTGTACCGGATGCGCGGCCATTATAACGGCCGCCGCAGTCGCATTTTCAGTCGAGCAGCGAGAAGCCCAGGCCCGGCGTGTCCGCAACGTGCAGTTTCCCGTCGCGGAATTCCGGATGCGTGGCAAAGCGCGTGCGCAGCGCAGCGTGCGCGCCATGTACTTCAAGCATGC
>JBIIZE010000276.1:0-3687 GCA_044346435.1 Burkholderiales bacterium | reverse complement strand
CATCTGGGCAGCGGTCTTGATTTTGCCAACCATGGATACAGCGACGCTCTTGCCCTGCCCGATCGACGACATCCATTCCCGCAACGCTGAAATCGCGATTTCCCGCCCGATGATGATCAGCGCCACAACGGCGTCAGCCCGGCCTAACTGCACCAGAATAATCAGCGCTGCAGCCACCATCAGCTTGTCGGCAACAGGGTCCAGAAAAGCGCCGAAAGCCGAGGTTTGATTCAGACGACGAGCCAGCCAGCCATCCAGCCAGTCAGTGATTGCAGCGACTGTAAAAATGATGGTTGCCACCAGATTTTGCGTGGAATGGGATAACCAGCCCTGCTCGAAATAGAAGACACCGACAAACAGCGGGATCATCAGTATCCGCAGCCAGGTCAGCAGGATTGGTAAATTAAATGTCATTTCAGTGCAATGCGTTATAGATACGTTCAGCCAATTCCTGGCTGATACCTTCGACTTGCGCCATTTCCTCGGCGCTCGCGGCGATCAGTCCGCGCAATCCGCCGAAACGTGTCATCAGGCGTTGCCGCCGTTTTGCCCCCACTCCGGGAATTTCCTCAAGCGTTGAAACCGATCTTGTCCGTGCCCTGCGGGCCCGATGACCTTCAATGGCAAAACGATGCGCCTCGTCACGAATCTGCTGGATCAGGTGCAGCCCCGGATCATCCGGCTGCAGCCGGAATGCGCCTTCAAGCCCCGCCATCAGCAACTGTTCCATGCCCGGTTTCCGCGAAACCCCTTTGGCTACTCCGAGCAGCGGGACAGTCAGCCCCAGTTCTCCCGCCACTTCAATGGCAACACCCAACTGTCCCTGGCCGCCGTCAATCATGATCAGGTCAGGCATCTTACCCTCTCCGGACACCACCTTGCGATAGCGTCGCGTCAATACTTCGCGCATGGCGCCGTAGTCATCACCCGGCGTGACTTCCTTCATGTTGAACCTGCGGTATTCGCCGTTCTGCATGGCGCCCCGGTCGTAGACCACGCAGGACGCGACCGTTGCCTCACCCTGGGTATGACTGATGTCAAAACATTCGATCCGCTGCACCGATTCCGGCAGATTCAAGGCACGCTGCAACGCCGTCAATTTCGCTGCATCATCCAGCTTGCGGGCATTGCGCTGGGAGGCGCCAAGCTCGGCGTTTTTGGCTGCCATCTGCAGCCAGACACGGCGCTCTCCAATGGGGTTAGCGCTGATTTGAACACGCCGCCCCGCCCGCTCGGACAGAGTCTCCTCCAACCCATCCACGGCAATCGCCTCACCAGCCACCAGCTGCGGCGGCACCGGATGCAGCAGATAGTGCTGGGCAATAAACGCCTCAATGATCTGTGCCGGCTCTACGCCATCGGCGTTCTGCGGAAAAAAATTGCGGTCGCCCAGGTGCAGCCCCCCGCGGATCATCACCAGATTGACACAACAGATGCCGGCATCAAAACCGCAGGCAATCACATCGACATCCCGTCCCGCATCGCTGCTGACGTACTGCCGTTCACGGACCTTGCGCAAGGCGCTGATCTGGTCGCGGCATACCGCGGCTTCTTCGTATCGCATTTCCGTAGCCGCTGCATTCATGCGCTCCGTCAGGCGGTCAAAAACCGCATTTTCTTCGCCGGCAAGGAACATCTCGGCGCTGCGCACGTCATCAGAATATTCGGCATCGCCGATCAGGCCGACGCAAGGCGCCGTACAGCGCCGGATCTGATGCAGCAGGCAAGGCCGCGAGCGGTGCTCAAATACGCTGTCTTCGCAGGTACGAAGCCGGAATACTTTTTGCAGCAACTGCATGCTTTCCCGAACCGCACCTGAATTCGGGAATGGACCAAAATAGCGGTTCTGCTTGTCAGGGTTGCCGCGGAAAAATCCCAGCCGCGGGAAACGATGCCCGCTCAGCATCAGGTAGGGATAGGACTTGTCATCGCGAAACAGGATGTTGTATCGCGGTGACAACGCCTTTATCAGATTGTTTTCAAGCAGCAACGCCTCGGACTCTGAGCGAGTCACCGTAGTGTCGATGCCGGCGATCTGCGCCACCATCAGCCGTATCCGGGGGGACAGCGTATCGCTGCGATGAAAATAGGAGGTGACGCGTTTTCGCAGATCCAGTGCCTTGCCGACGTAAAGCACCTCGCCTTCCTTGCCGATCATCCGGTAAACCCCCGGCAAATGGGGCAAGCCCGCGGCGATTTCCGAAGGTTCGGTCATGGTCAGCCGGACGCGGCAATGCGATCGGTGTATTTGCGAATGGCGGCGAATACCTCGTAAAACATTTCCGGTGTCAGCCGGCGTGTATTCGTGTTGTAGCGGCTGCAATGGTAGCTGTCGAACAGGCGAATACGGCCGTCAATTTCAAAACTGGCACCGTGCCTGAAAGGAAAATCGGCAATCCGCTGATCGAGGGCACGCAATACCGCCTGGTGGGCAACGGTACCCAATGCGAGGACTGCCGTTCCTGATGAAAGGCCTCTCAGCTCCTCCCGCAAATACCCGTTGCATTCGCGGATTTCCACCGGCAAGGGCTTGTTTTCCGGCGGCAGGCATTTGACGGTATTGGTAATGCGGCACCCCTTCAACACCAGACCGTCATCCGGGGAAATTGCCACAGCCTGACTGCCGAAACCATAACGGTGCAGTGTGTCGTACAACAACACGCCGGCGTAATCGCCGGTGAACGGACGCCCGGTCCGGTTCGCACCGTGCATGCCGGGTGCCAGCCCGACAATCAACAAACCGGGATTGCGGTCACCAAACGGCGCAACGGGTCTTGCATGATATTCGGGATGCTCCGCCCTCACCGCCGCAAGGTGTTCAGAAAGTCGCGGACAGCGTGTGCAGGCCGTGGAAAATGCTTCGGACTTCGGCTCCCGGCTGATCGCTGATTTTCGTTTTGGCATTGCTCAGGCAAACGGCAAATCGCCGCTGTGCGAACCCAGTCCGGCAATCGCATGAAGTGCCGATGCATAGCGCGGATCCTCTCGCAATTTGACCGGATCTGCCGCGTGTGCGCGGCCGTGCAGTCTCGCAAGTCTGGCAAGACTGACGGCTGGCATCGTGTAATGCAGTCCGGCCAGCAGCTCATCGGCGGATTGCGGGTTGTTGCAAACCAGCACCATGTCGCAGCCCGCCTTCAGCGCAGCTTCGCCACGAGATACCACATTCCCCGCAACGCTGGCCCCTTCCATGCTGAGGTCATCGCTAAAAATTACGCCGTCAAAACCCAGATCCCCGCGGAGTATGCGTTTCAGCCATTTCTCGGAAAATCCAGCGGGCGAAGGATCAACTTCGGGATAAATCACGTGAGCCGGCATGATGCCTCCCATCCCGCTGTCGACGAGACGACGGAATGGCACAAGATCATCACTTTCGATTTCTTCGTAAGGACGCTCATCAACCGGCACCTCATGATGGGAATCCGCGCTGACATGGCCGTGTCCGGGGAAATGTTTGCCGACGGCAGCCATACCGCCGTCCTTGAGGCCGTGCATCAACGCTATGGCGAGTTCCGCAATCGCGTCCGCATTGCTGTGAAATGCACGATCGCCAATCACGCTGCTGTTGCCGTAATCAACATCGAGAACCGGCGCGAAAGAAAGGTCGACGCCGTATACCCGCAGTTCCGCTGCGAGAATGAAACCGACCTCACGCGCGAGTGCCGCGGCATGGCGCCGGTCGCGGTC
>JBIIZE010000261.1:0-3823 GCA_044346435.1 Burkholderiales bacterium | reverse complement strand
TCATCATGGCGTTGATGATTACCGACGAGTGCATCAACTGCGACGTCTGTGAGCCGGAATGCCCGAATGATGCAATTTCCGCCGGCGAGGAAATCTACGTCATCAATCCCGACAAGTGTACCGAATGTGTCGGTCATTTTGACGAGCCGCAGTGCCAGAAGGTGTGTCCGGTGGATTGCATACCGCTGGATCCTGAACGCAGCGAATCCAGGGAAGAACTGCAGCAGAAGTACCTCAAGCTGACTGCACAGAAGGCGGCCTGACCGGCCTTTGCCGGGGCTTCAGCGTTTCTGGCAGGACGGGCAGTAACAGGTTGCGCGCTGTGCCTGTTTCAATTCGCGGATCGTTGCGCCGCAACGCGTGCAGGGTTCACCGGCACGTCCGTACACCAGAAATTGATTCTGGAAATTTCCCGCCATGCCGTCGCTGCCGACATAGTCGCGCAGCGAACTGCCGCCGGCGTCAATCGCGGCGGCCAGCGTATTCTTGATGTGCTGTGCGAGCAGGTCACAGCGAGCACGGCTGACCCGTTGCGCCGGCGTGCGCGGATCGATGCCTGCCTGAAACAGGGCCTCGTTGGCGTAAATGTTGCCGACGCCGGCGACCACATGGCTGTCCATGATGACCAGTTTGATCGCTGCGCTGCGGGCGCGGGTTTCGCGGTACAGCACGGCGCCGTCGAAATCCGCGGTGAGCGGCTCCGGACCGATGGTCGCCAGCAGCGGGTGTGCAAGCGCATCATCTCCGGGCTGCCAAAGCACCAGGCCGAAACGCCGTGGGTCGCGCAGCCGCACGACACGGCCGTTGTCGATGACCAGATCGAAATGATCGTGCTTTTCCGGTGGCGTCGCCGTATTGACCAGCCACAGCCGCCCTGACATGCCGAGATGCACGATCAGCGTGCCCGCCTCGTCATTGACCGGAACGCAATCGAACAGCAGGTATTTGCCGCGGCGTGACAGCGCAGTGATGCGTGCACCGGCGAGTCGGCGCTCAAGGCCGCGCGGCACCGGTTGTCGCATGCCGCGGTGGCGCACGATGGCGCGTTCAATGTGTCGATGTTCCACCGCAGAGGCCAGGCCGCGGCGGGTGGTTTCAACTTCTGGAAGTTCCGGCATTGCAACTATTTGTTTTGATTGTGTTTTTCGACGGCGATTGGTGTTGAGCCCGGCCGGTCCAGCAAACTGCGCGCAGCAGCAGCGTGAAAAGTGTATTGCAGGCCATTGTCACGCCGCCATAACACCAGCTGCGGTTGCCGCTGCAGCACACCCATCGTCAGCGTGCTGCCGTCAGTCAAAGTCATGCGGATATCGCTTAGCGGTGCACGTTTGTCGTAAGGCTCGGCGCTTGCCGCCGAAGCCATGCGCCACTGGTCAACAAAACGTTGCAACTCATCGGCGCCGGCGGCGTCGGAGGGCGGTGACAGCGTCCACCGGCCATCGGTTTTGCTGACGGTGAATTCCGGCAATGCCACCGAAACGGGTTGTTCTTTTTCGGCGAGCAGCGCTCGACGCACCAGTGCCGTCGCATTCAGCGGCAATGCCGCGCCGTGCCGCATTTCAACGGCATGGATGACGTCGCCACGCAGCACGTATTGCTCGCGGGTAACGGCGTTGATCCCGCCGAAAGCGTACTGCACCCCGTCGATGTCGAGTACTGCTGAGGGCGAGGCCAGATCAAAGCGTGCGCGGTCGGTGGCCGGCAGCTGCGCGGTCGGCTGCGCTTCGAGAATGGTCAGCATGCGCAGGATCTGGAATTCGTCGGCGCGTGCCTTGAACGGCGCGGTTATCCACCAGTATTCCCCTTGCCGCTCAATGGTGATTGTCGGGCGAGCCGGACGGGTCAGGGAGATGCGTGAGACGGATGCGGGTTTGACGGTTGATAACGGTGTCCGCCCCGCCTCATCACCGGAGGGTGCACGCCAGGCCAGCCAGGTGAGCACGGCGACTGCTGCCAGCAGGGCGATGTTGATCAGCCAGCCGCGTTTCATGATTGCCGCAGCATGCTGTACTTCAGCGCGCGTTACGCCGGCGCCACCAGACCGCGATGCCGGTGCCGGCGAACAACAGCGGCAGCGCGAACAGTACGACAAAGGCGATCAGATAGAGTTGTGTGCTGTCGATTTCGATGCGGGTATCCGCAGCCGGCCGTGCGTCAATGGTGACCATGGCGTCCTCGCCGGCGAGCCAGTTCAGCATGCCCACGCCCAGAGCCAGATTGCCGCCATTGCCGAGAAAACTGTTGGAAAGGAAATGTCCGGTACCGACGACGATGACGCGTTGTTCGCGGTCGCCAACAGTTCGTTCGAAAGCGCTGGCGACGTTGACCGGGCCCGGGAAGTCGCGGGTTTTGTCGAACACCGGTTTGGCGTCCAGCTTGCCGACTTCCACCCAGCCGCGCTGGGCGACATCGATCAATGGCGTGACTATCCAGCCGGCGCCGTCATCAGCGCCGATCTGGCGTGCGTGGGGAAACAGCGTGTTGTACTGCAGCGCGCCAACAACAGGGTGGCGTGCGTAATTGGTGGCGACGGCAAATACCGGAGGTCCGCTTCGCGGCGCGAGCGCAGGATCGACCACCGTGCCCGGTGTCAGCACCAGTCCGAGCTTTTCCGCCAGCGGTTGCAGGCCGCGCAGGGGTTCAGTGTCGATCAGCCACAGCAGATTGCCGCCGCGCTCGACATACCGCAACAGCTTCTCGACTTCCGTTGCCTGCAGTTCGACCTGAGGTTGTGTGAGCACCAGCAGGGCGGCATTTTCCGGGACCTCCTGGGCCACAGCCAGATTCAGGTTGGAAATGCTGAAACCTTTTTCGCGCAGCCGGTGCCCGAAAGCGCCGAGGTCGTGGTTGGCGAGGCCGTCGAGTTTGCGTTCACCGTGGCCATCGATCCACAGCACCAGGTTGTTGGCGCCGCGTGCCAGACGCAACAGTGCATTGGCGAAGGATTGCTCGCTGAATTCAGCCAGTGGAATCTGTTCGCTGCGACGCTGGTATTCGATGACGAGCGCGTTCGGCGTGCGCAGGCCGGCTTCGGCGGCGAGTTTGGGTTGCTCGCGCGGATCAATCATCTGCAGCTGCAGGTTGGGGTTGGCACGCTGATAGGCGCGCAAACGCTCTTCGATGGCCTTGTGTACATTGCTGCCGCTGCTGTCCTGGCGCACGGCGTAGGCTTTTACGCTGACCGGCCCCTGCAGCTGTTTCAGCGCGCCGATGGTGGTAGCCGACAGCGTGTTGCGGGCACCGCGCGTGAGGTCGTGCTCGACGCGATATTCTCTGGCGAAATAGGCGAGCAGGGCGACCAGTAGCGCGAGCAGCAGCACGAAGACACTGCTTTGGGCGAGGAACTGCCAGCGCAGTCGGCGGGTGATCTTCATGTTTTAACCGCGCAGACGCCGGCCATCGAGGCGGCGGATGGCGAGGATGAGGAATGCCGCGGCAAGCAGCAGCGGACAGGCGATGGCATAGGAGTCGAGCATGCCCTTGCCCAGCGGTTCGAAATTGCGCAGCGGTGAAAATACCTGCGCAAAGGCGGCGGGTATCGGCCAGCCGCGCGCACGCAGGCTGTCGCCGGCGGTTTCGCCCATGAACAGCATCGCCAGCAGCAGGCCGAAAGACAGCAGCGCTGCAGCCATCGGCTGCGCGGTCAGGCTGGATGCATAAAGACTGACCGCGGCGAAACTGGCGGTGAGCAGGAGCAGCGCCAGGGTCAGGGTGGCGAGCAGGCCGATGTCGAGGCTGGTGTTGGTGATCAGGGTCAGCGGCATGGCCAGAACCAGCAGGATGATCAGCAGCATGAAGGCCATCAAACCGATGAATTTGCCGA
>JBIIZE010000265.1:0-3795 GCA_044346435.1 Burkholderiales bacterium | reverse complement strand
ACGTATTCAGGTAGCCCAGCACCGAATGCAGCGTGGTGGTTTTACCCGAACCTGTTGGACCGCAGACGAAAAAGAGACCATAAGGCTTGGAGACCACTTCCTTCAAGGTATCCAGGTTGAATTTGGTGAGGCCCAGCTTGTCCAGCGGAATCGGTTCGCCGGCCGCCAGAATCCGCATGACAATGTCTTCGACACCGCCCGCCGAAGGAATGGTCGCAACCCGCAGTTCAATATCCAGCGGACCGAACTTTTTGAATTTGATCTTCCCGTCCTGCGGCCGGCGGCGCTCCGAAATATCGAGGTCGCACATGATTTTCAGACGGGCAGCCAGCGCGCTGCGATAACTCGCCGGGACCTGGATGTAGGGTTGCAACGAGCCGTCCTTGCGGAAACGGATCTCGGTCTTCGCCTTGCCCGGATAAGGTTCGATGTGAATGTCCGAAGCGCCCTGCTGGTAGGCGTCAATGATGACCTTGTTGACCAGCTTCACCAGTTCGTTGTCCGCGGCAGCCGAGACCACGTCCTCGCCACCGCCGACTTCACCTTCAGCATCTTCATCCAGCGTACCCAGCAAATCATCGATGTTGCCCGAGTCTTCAAGTCCGGTAGTGCCACCGAACATCGCATCCAGCGTGCTGGCGAATTCCTTGTTGGTGGTAACGCGAAAAACGATCTTGCTTTTCGGATACACGTTATTGACCATCCGCGAGGCCTTGACGCGCTCAGGATCGGTCGTCACCACGATGATGCCTTCCTTGACCTCCTCCAACGGAATCCACTGGTTCGTCTGGCAGAACTCGCGATTCATGTTCTTCATCAGGTCGGGCGACTTGATGCGATCCTGCTTGAACGGTTCGTAGGGAACACCGAAATAGCTGCCCAGCGCATCACCCAGCGCCGGCAGCTTGACCTGGAATTCGTCGGTCAGCACCGTTTCGACATCAAGGTTCTTGCGGCGCGCCGATCGTTGCGCCAGTTCAAGCTCCTCACCGGAAATCACCGCATTGGTCACCAGCGCATCGTACTTGCTGCGCACCTGCATCATCGGACCCTGGCGCTGGCGGAACGCAATCGCCAGAGTCTCCGTCAGCGAAACAACGCCCTCTTCCATCATCGGCGGGAATGGCTGCCCCGCCTTGTTGTTGATGATCTGGACGACCCCGATCAGTTCCCTGGTCTTGGCCTCCAGAACAGGCGCCACCAGCATCTGCTTGGTGCGATAGCCGGTCTTCGCATCGACGGCCTTCAGGAAATTCAGCTGCGCACTGTAGGACTTCAGTTCGACATCGTCATAAACGTCGCGGATATTGACAACGCGCTTGTTGGTCGCCACAAAACCAGCGATCGACTGCTCATTGATGGGCAGCTTGATGTCCTTGAACGAATTCAGGCCCGTTTTCACCTTGGAGATGATCGACCCTTTGTCCTCGCTGAGCAGGTAAATCGTCAGCCGGTCGGCATTGAACAGGTTGCACAACTCCTGCGACAGCTCAAGGATGATCTCGTCGAGATTTTTGGTCGCGTGAATCTTGTTGGTAACCGCCTGCAGTTTCTGCTGAAAACCCAGCTTCTCGGCCAGGTTGTCGGCTGCAACCGGTTTGCTCTGGAGTACTGTGCTCATGATTACCTCACTGTTCCTGCAACTGCAGTAACGGCTGGCGCCAGGCGCTGCGCCGGACCGTGAATTCGGATATCGGGCTCTGCTGAAGCATACTCGTCCGGCGATATCACATCCGCAGTCGTCATCTGCGACATGATAAGTTCCGCTTCCCGCAGTTTGAAGTGTGTCACATAAATGGCCGGATCATGCGCCGCATCCGAAACCACAGGCGCAATGAAAAAATTTGATAACCAATTGATTTTATTAAAATAAATATTCGGTGGCAGATTCGCAGCACCACCCCCGGCCGAGATCATTCCCCGGTTCCCCGAATCCGGCACAGCCCCCACGCCTGACATGGCAACACCGCTCAACCGGTGCATTTCGTAACACCCCTGTGCAACACCCCCGCCGGAAGCCTCACGAAAAACCGGAGCGCCACCCATTACTTGGTCTCGAACTTGTGTACACCGCGCCATGTTGGCTCCGGCGGGTTGGCTCGATAGGCGGCGATGCGCTCGATAAACACTTCATACAGGTAACGCGGCGACACTTTCTGCAGATTCAGCAATTGCATCTCCGCCTTGTCCCATTCCTGAGAACGATAGTAGCGCAGCGCCTGATTCCACAACTTGATTTCGTCCAGTAGCGCCTGTTCCACCTCGCCTTCAAGACCCAGCGGCTGGTAAATGGTGATGGGCTCGTCTTTGCCCTTGACCTGCACCATGTCGATTTCGCGCAGCACAATCCCGGTGATCCGTTCCTTGGTTTCCTGACCAATCAGGATGTCAGCGCCGTACTGCTTGGTAATACCTTCCAGCCGCGAACCCAGGTTCACCGCATCCCCCATCACCGTGTAAGCCTTGCGAATCTGCGAACCCATGTCGCCGACGCGCATCGTGCCGGAGTTGACGCCAATGCCGATCGCAAACGGCGGCCAGTTTTTGGCGTTGAATTTCTCATTCAGCACTTTCGCCTGCTTCATCATGTCCAAAGCCGCCAGCACCGCATCCTGAGCATGATTGGGGTTGGCAACCGGTGCCCCCCAGAACGCCATCACCGCGTCGCCGATGTATTTGTCGAGCGTTCCGCGATGGCCCTCGCGAATGACCAGACTCATGGTCGTCAGGTAGTCGTTGATGTAGAGCGAAAGGTCGTCCGGGGACAGGGTTTCCGAAATTGTGGTGAAACCCCGCACGTCGGAAAACAGCACTGACAGATCCTCGGCACGCGGCGCCATGTTGAACTGTTCAGGATTGCGCGCCATCTCCTCAACCAGTTCCGGCGGCACATACTGCCCGAACAGTCCGGTGATCAGACGAGTGCCGCGCGCCTCAACCAGGAAACCGTAGGCCATGTTGAACGTGAACAGCACCAGGATCAGCACCAGGCCCGAAGCCAGAGGCAACACCAGATTGCCGGAGTGGAAAACCAGCAGGTTGGCGCCGATCACACCGAGCAAACCGACCGCCGACACCAGCATGGATTTGAACGGCGTCAGCAGAGGCAGCAGCAGAGCCAGTGCAAGGCCTGCAACCAGCAGCAACACAAACTCCGCGCCCACCACATAAGGCGGACGCTGTTTGATGTTGCCGTCGAGAATGCCGCCGATCAGGTTGGCATGTATCTCCACACCGGGAAACACCGGGTCGACGGGCGTTGCCCGCAAATCGAGCAAACCGGGGGCTGTCGTACCCACCAGCGCAATTTTGCCCTTAAGCTCTTCGACCGGAATCCTCTCGTGCAGCACATCTACCAGAGAATAATATCGGTAACTGCCCTTGCCGCCGCGATAAGGAACCAGCGCCGCCGCCTGGTCATCGACAGGGATTTCAAAGGGCCCGGTCTTGACCCACTCCAGGCCGCTGTATTGCGCCGAACTGCCGTCTTCACTGACCACAGCCTGCACCGGCGGTTTTCCATGAACCGCTCGCACCATCGCCAGCGACAGCGGTTCATAAAAAGCGTTGCCGTATTCAACCAGTATCGGTACGCGACGGGTGATGCCATCCGTATCCGGCAACGGATTGATATGCCCGGCGCTGGCAGCGGATTTCTGCAACCGCTCCAGATTCGCGGTATATCCGCTCCACGATGTCACCCCGATCTTGCGCTGGCCGAACGCACCTTCGGGAAGCACCGGCGGCGGCAACATGCCCTTGCGGCTCGCATTGGCAGGGTCATCGCTAAGAAAA
>JBIIZE010000002.1:0-23504 GCA_044346435.1 Burkholderiales bacterium | reverse complement strand
TGCAGCATAATAATAAATTATAAGTTATTGTTTTTATTGACTATTGTTTTGTATTGCGCATCAAAACGCAGCAAAGATTTTTGCTGCGGCTTTAATGGTGCGGTCGATTTCAGCAGGGCCATGTGCGGCTGAAACAAAGCCCGCTTCGTAGGCTGACGGTGCCAGATAGACGCCTTCAGCGAGCATGGCGTGGAAAAACCGGTTGAACGCGTCCTTGTCGCACTGCATGACTTCGCCATAACCGGTCGGCGGCGTTTCGCGGAAATACAGCCCGAACATGCCGCCGATGCTGCGTGCCGAAAACGGGATGCGATGACCCTGTGCCGCTTCGGTCAGACCGCTGCACAGTTGATGGGTGGTGGCGGCTAGACGATCGTAAAAACCCGGAGCCTGGATCAGTTTCAGCGTGGCCAGCCCGGCAGCGACCGCGACCGGATTGCCGGACAGCGTGCCGGCCTGATACACCGGTCCGACCGGTGCGATGCATTGCATGATGTCGCGGCGACCGCCAAAGGCCCCGACCGGCATGCCGCCGCCGATGACCTTGCCCAGCGTAGTCAGATCCGGCTTGATCCCGTACAGGGCCTGTGCACCACCGAGGGCGACGCGGAAGCCGGTCATCACTTCATCAAATATCAGTACAGCACCATGTTCGCTGCACAAACGGCGCAGCAATTCGAGAAAACCCGGTTTGGGTGCAACCAGATTCATGTTGCCGGCGACCGGTTCGACGATGACCGCTGCAATTTCAGAACCTTCACGGGCGAAAGTTTCTTCCAGCGCCGATCCGCTGTTGTAGTCGAGTACCAGCGTGTGGGCGGCAACTTCCGGCGGCACCCCGGCCGACGACGGCTGACCGAAAGTCAGCGCACCCGAGCCGGCTTTGACCAGCAACGCGTCGGCATGGCCGTGGTAACAGCCTTCGAACTTGATGATTTTGCTGCGACCGGTAAAACCGCGGGCCAGCCGGATGGCGCTCATCGTGGCTTCGGTGCCGGAGCTCACCAGCCGCACCTGTTCCAGCGAAGGCACCAGTTGTCGCAGCAATTCGGCCATCTCGATTTCAACTTCCGTCGGCGCGCCGAAGGACAGGCCGCGCTCCGCCGCCTGCTGCACGGCGCGTACCACGTCGGGATGGGCGTGGCCGCAGATCAAGGGGCCCCAGGAGCCGACGTAGTCAATGTAACTGTTGCCGTCGGCATCCCAGACCAGCGGCCCCTTGCCGCGCTGGAAAAAGAGCGGGGTGCCGCCCACCGACTTGAAAGCCCGCACGGGGGAATTGACGCCACCGGGAATGGCTAACTGGGCATGATTGAACAGTTTCTGGTTTTTTTTCATCAGCGCAATTCGAACAGGGATTGAAATTCACGGGCCGCCGCCTCAATGTCGGGTGCGGCGAATACGGCGGAAATAACGGCGACGGCGTCAATGCCGGCGCGGATCAGCTGCGGGGCATTGCCCGGCGTGATGCCGCCGATGCCGACCACCGGCACTGCGAGCTTATATTTGGCGCGGCTGACCAGGTCCAGCGGCGGTCGTACGGCATCCGGCTTGACGCTGGAGGCGAAAAAACTGCCGAAGGCGATATGATCGGCGCCGGCGGCCACCGCCGCTTCCGCCAGTTCCAGCTGGTCGTAACAGGAGGCGCCGAGCAGCTTGCCGGCGCCGAGTCTGGCGCGGGCTGCCGCAATGTCGCCGTCGTCGCCACCGAGATGCAGTCCCGCCGCGTCTACGGCCACGGCAATATCCAGATGATCATTGATGATCAGCGGTACACCGCGTGCAGCACATAAGGCTTGCAATGCACGGGCCTGGGTGAGCCGCAACTGGGGGCTGGCCGTTTTGTTGCGGTATTGCACGACATGTGCGCCACCATCCAGTGCTGCGCGTACGCGGTACACCAGATCGTCGGTATCGGCGAGATCCGGCGTGATCGCATAAAGCCCCGCGATCCGCACACTCACGACCGCAGGTCGCCGTCGCCTTCGGTCGTCTCGGGCTCGGCTTCGTCTTCGCGCGCCCAGAACAGGCGATCGGGGATGTGCTGGCCCATGCCGGGGCGAAAGGCAAGTTTCAACGATTGCCAGGTGTATTCCTGCGCATCGCGCACAGCCTCCTGCATGTCGACACCATTGGCGATGGTGGCGGCGAGGGCCGAGGCCAATGTACAGCCGGAGCCGTGGTAACTGCCTGCCAATCGTGGCCAGTTGTCACTGCGTACCACCCCGTCACTGTTGTACAGGGTATTGACGACTTCACCGGTATTTTCATGGGTGCCGGTGATCAATACATATTCGCAGCCCGAGGCGAGTATGCGTCGCGCACATTCTGCGAGATCGGGGTTGTCTTCCCCGTCTTCGCTGTCTTCAGCAGCCAGGCGACGCGCTTCAATGCTGTTCGGCGTAATGATGGTGGTCTGCGGGATCAGCAGTTCCCGGATTGCGGTCAGCATGTCTTCGGAGGCCAGTTCATCGCCGCGGCCGGAGGCCAGCACCGGGTCAAGGATCAGCGGAATTTCGGGATAATCCGAGACCACTTCGGCGACGGCGGCAACCGCTTCAAGGCTGCCGAGTACGCCGATTTTGAAAGCAGCGACCGGCATATCCTCGAGAATGCAGCGGGCCTGGTCAGCGACCCATTCGCCGTCGATGGGTAAAACGCCATCCACGCCCATGGTGTCCTGCACCGTGATCGCTGTTACGACCGATACGGGATGGCAACCCATGCTGGCCAGGGTCATGATGTCGGCTTGCAGTCCGGCCCCACCGGTGGGATCGGTGGCGGCAAACACCATGACAATGGGCGGGGAATCAATCATGCGCGAGGTTGGGCCCAGAGTGGGGATGGGCTAAAATGTCAGGGTAGTTGACGAAGTGCCGGCGACGAAGTTCCTGCCGAAGGATTGTAGCTCACATTTAACTCAGAAAACGCTGATGACCACCGATACCGGGCAGTTCAAGAAATACATGTGCTTGATTTGCGGCTTCATCTATGACGAAGCCGCTGGCGCACCTGACGAAGGCATTCCGCCGGGCACCAAATGGGAAGATGTGCCGATGAACTGGACCTGTCCCGAGTGCGGCGCCCGCAAGGAAGACTTCGAAATGGTGCAGATCTGACAGGAGAATCCCGGTGAGACTCCTGCATACGATGATCCGCGTCGGCGACCTGCAACGGTCGATTGATTTTTATACCCAGGTGCTGGGCATGCGGCTGTTGCGCAGGAGCGATTATCCGAACGGCCGCTTTACCAACGCTTTTGTCGGTTATGACGACGAGTCCCGCGCCGCGGTGCTGGAGCTGACGCATAACTGGGATACGCCATCGTATGACATGGGCACCGGCTTTGGCCACGTTGCCGTCGAAGTTGAAGATGCCTACAAGGCCTGCGATGAAGTCAAAAAACGCGGCGGCAAGGTCACCCGCGAGCCGGGGCCGATGAAACACGGCACGACCGTAATCGCTTTCGTCGAAGACCCCGACGGTTACAAAATCGAATTCGTACAGCGCAAGGCTGCAGACTAGTCCGGCGCTGACAGCGCGTCGGCGATCCGCACAAAATCAGCAACCGACAGTTCCTGTGCACGTGCCCCTGCGTTGACGCCCAGCGCGGACAGCTGCTCGGTTGACACCAGCCCTTTCAGCGTATTGCGCAACGTTTTCCGGCGTTGCGAAAATGCGCGACTCACCACTTCGGCAAAAACCGTTTCGTTTCGCGCCGGATGCGGCAGCGGGTGCAGCGGCGTCAGTCGCACCACGGCCGATTCGACCTTGGGCGCAGGATCAAAAGAATCGGCGGGTACATCGATGAGCATTTCCATATCGAAGCGGTATTGCAGCATTACCGACAGCCGGCTGAATTCGGAATCACCCGGAGCCGCGACCATGCGCTCGACGACCTCACGCTGCAACATCACATGGATGTCGCGAATGCTTTTGGCAAACGCGGCGAAGCGGAACAACAGAGGTGTTGAAATGTTGTAGGGCAGGTTGCCGACGACGCGCAGATCATCACCCAGTATCGCAAAATCGAAATCCAGTACGTCGCCATCATGGATGACCAGCCGGTCCGGGGCATGCAGTCCGCGCAGCCGGGCAATCAGGTCCCGATCAATCTCGATGACCTGCAGACGATCCACGCGGGCCAGAAGGGGGTCGGTCAGCGCGCCGAGGCCGGGACCGATTTCAACCAGGTTGTCACCCCGGCGGGGCATGATGGCCGAAATGATTCCGGCGATGACCCCGTCATCGATCAGGAAATTCTGGCCGAACCGCTTGCGCGGGATATGCCCGGCCGTAGACCGCATGATCACGTCGCGTGTTTGCTGCGCACGGCGAGTTCGGCAGCCAGTTCAATGGCAGCGACCAGGCTTTCCGCTTTGGCTTTTCCGGTTCCGGCCAGTTCCAGTGCGGTGCCGTGGTCGACCGAGGTGCGGATTACCGGCAGGCCCAGCGTGATATTGATGCCACCACCGAAACTGGCGTATTTCAGCACCGGAAGTCCCTGATCGTGATACATCGCCAGCACACAATCGCAGTTCTTCAGACGTTCGGGCTGGAACAACGTATCGGCGGGCAGGGGGCCCACCAGGTCGAAACCTTCGCTGCGCAGCCGCTCCAGCACCGGCACGATCACATCGATTTCTTCACGGCCAAGATGGCCTGATTCCCCGGCGTGCGGGTTGAGTCCGGCCACGATGATTCTGGGTTGTGCAATGGCGAAGCGCTGGACGAGATCACCGCGCAGGACCCGCAGGGTGCGTTCCAGGCTTTCCCCTGTAATGGCGGCGGCAACTTGATGCAGCGGCAGGTGCGTCGTGGCCAGTGCGACCCGCATTCCGCCGCCGGCCAGCATCATCACCACATGCGGTGCAAGCAGGCGTTCCTGCAGGAATTCGGTGTGCCCGGTAAACGGGATGCCGGCGTCATTGATCACACCCTTGTGAACCGGCGCCGTGGCCATTGCATCAAAAATGCCGTCGCGGCATCCGTCGGTGGCGATTTCCAGCGTGCGCAGTACGTAACGGCTGTTTGCCGGATCCAGGCGGCCGGCCGCAGCCTTTTTTTCCAGAGGTACGTGCAGCACTGAAAATGCCGGCGCCGTATCGCGACCGGTAAAACGCGGCGTCGTACCGGAACCCCCCAGTTTGCGAGCCCGGGTATGCAACAGGGTTTCATCAGCGATGACGACGATGCGCGCGGGGAATGCGCGTTCGCTGATCATCGCGCACAAATCCGGTCCGATGCCAGCAGGTTCACCAGCAGTAACGGCAACAATCGGGGTATTGGGCGACAAGGTCATGGTGAGCCGGATTTTGCGTCGGCTCTGCCGATCAGTTACGGTTTTCGAGTCGTTGTTCGACGTAGGCGCGGTCACGCAGCTGGCGCACCCACTCCTGATAGGATTCATCGGTTTTGCGTTCGCGCAGGGTCTGGCGCGCGTTCATGCGCTGGCCTTCCTGGGTCATGTCCTGGTTGCGACGCTCAATGACCTGGATCAGATGCCAGCCAAACGGGCTGCGCACGGGGCCGCTGATTTCACCCGGCTTGAGCGCGTCCATTGCCCGCTCGAACTCGGGCACAGTGTCGCCAGGCGAAATCCAGTTCAGCTCGCCGCCGCGTGATGCGCTGGTATCTTCCGAGCGGGCCCGTGCCAGTTCGGCAAAATCCGCTTTGTTGTCCAGCCGTTCTTTCAGCGACAGTATGCGATTGCGCGCTTCCGATTCAGAAACCAGTTCATTGGTCTTGATCAGGATATGGCGCGCCCGTGTCTGCTGCACCAGGATCGGTGCCGCGCCGCCGCGCCGCTCGTTGAGTCGAAGAATATGAAAGCCGTTGGGGCTGCGCAGCAATTCGCTCAGCTGCCCCGCTTGCAGCGGTTTCAGCGCATCCAGAAACAACGACGGCAGGCGGCTGGCTTCGCGCCAGCCAATCAGGCCGCCCTGCAGTGCTTCCGGGCCATCGGAAAATGCGGCGGCAACCTGGCGGAAATCGGCACCCCCCTTGATCTGCGCCAGTGCCTGTTCGGCGCGGTCGCGGCGCGCCTGAAGCTGTTCGGGCGTGGCTTTCTCCGGTACGGAAATCAGAATGTGGGAAACATTGAATTCGTCGCGGCCTGGCTGGGCGAGTTGACTCTGGATGAAATTGTCGATTTCGGATTCGGTAACTACGATTTTTTGTGCAACCTCACGTTCGCGCAGCCGCGAAAGGGTGATTTCACTGCGAATGTCTTCGCGGAATTTGTCGTAGGGGACGTTGTCTTTTGCCAGGGTGACGCGCAACTCTGCAACGGTCATTTTGTTTTGCTCGGCGATGCGGACCATGGAGCGGTCGAGTTCTGCATCATCGACGCGTGTTCCGGTATCACGGGCATGCTGCATCTGCACGCGGTCGTTGATGACCCGCTCCAGCAACTGGCGCTCCATGATCTGGCGCGGCGGCGGTTTGGTGCCCTGCTGGGCGAGCTGGCGAATTGCGAAATCGACGCGTGCCGCCAGTTCGCGTTCGGTAATGACTTCATCATTGACGACGGCGACGATGCGGTCCACGACGACGATTGTGCGCGGCTTGACGCCTTGAGCCTGGGCAAGCGCGGCAACCAGAAGCAGACAAACGGCAATCAATCGGGAAGCGTTTCGAAAGCACATGTTATTTCCAGGGTTTGGGATGCAACGGGACTTTCTGGGCATCGGTCAGAACAGTCCGGGTACATTGTATTCGACCGGCGCCGGCGAGCGTGGATCGAACTGTTTGTATCCGCCAATGTTACGCTTAAGCACTTCCATCGGGTTGCTGCCGATGCGCGACACGCCGGTCAGTTCCAGCTGAATGAAAATCGAGGTGCTGGCGTCGCTGGTCGTTGTGGCGAAGCGGTGCGCGGCAATGCGCAGCGACCAGCAGCGGTCGTTGTATTCAACGCCGGCCAGCGCTTCCAGCACCCTGTTATCGCGCATCGAATAGTTCCAGCGACCCACTGCAGTCCAGCCGGTATGGATTGGCCACTGGAAGGAAAGATCGGTCTGACGCACCGAATTGATGGTCTCGCGATAGGCCAGATTGAGCACTTTGCCGTGTTGCGGCTGGTAACGGCCTGAAACGTTGAATTTCTGGGTTTGCTGGCGATCGGTGTTGTATTGCCATCCGGCATCGGCGATCCAGTTGGTCGCAAGGTTACCGCTTACCGCAGCCAGCAAGTCCGAAGTATTGCTGTCCGACGCGCGTGGCGCCACTCCGGGCACCGTGACACGCTGGGTCTGGAAATAATAGCGCTGCGCCAGGGCGCCACGGATCCGTTCAATGCCCGAATCGGCGCTGATGAACCGTGAAGTGACGCCGAGGGTCATCTGGCTGGCATCGTTGATACGGTCGTTGCCGCTGAACTGGTTCTCGGAAAAAATGGTCGCGAAATTGATGTCCTGCTGACCGCTTTCAAAATTCGGCAGCGCGCTCTGGTCCTTGTAGGGAATGTAGACATAGTAGGCCTTGGGTTCCAGCGTCTGCAGCACACGCTGGCCGCGGGCATCAATCTCGCGCTCGAACACCACACCGCTTTCCGCACTGAACACCGGCAGCGTACGCGTGGCATCCTTGAGGCCGGCAGTATTGTTGTTGCCGATGGTGTAGTGCGTCATGTGCGCACCGATCTTCGGCGTGAAGTGGGCGAATGCGTTTTGCAGGGGCAGGGAATAACTGGGATAGGCGACGACCCGCTGACCGTTGACCAGCGATACGTGATCAAAAGCCGTGTAATTGCCGAAGAAATCGAAATCGCCCCGGTTGGCGGTCTGGCGCTGCGCTGTCAGCGTGAGCTGCGGTTGCCGGTTATACGGCGGGGTCAGCGGTGCCAGCGGATCCGACTGCAGTGTCTGGAAACGCTGGGCGTAGGCCGAAAAACCGTAGGTGCCGCTGTCTCCCCAGTTACCGCCACGGCTCACGGTCGCGTCATTGGACAGATTGACCTGCGAGGTGACGGCAACCTGGGTCGACAGGTCGGTGAAATATTTGTCGTCTGAAACCCGGTTGACGTTCAGCGCCCCGTTCCAGGAATTACTGAACTGCTGCTGGTGTTTGGAGAAAAATCCCCAGCGTTCGCGGCTGATCTGCTGATCACTGGACAGAATTTCGGCACGGGCGTCACCTTTCCATTTGGGATTCAGGTAACGGAATTCGCCGCCTAACTGCAGGCCGCGTTTGGTCATATAACGCGGGTAAATCGTTGCGTCCATCTCCGGCGCCAGGTTCAGGTAGTAAGGAACGGTGAATTCGAAGCCGGTGGTGTTCGAGCTCCGGTAACTCGGCGTCAGCACACCGGATTTGCGTTCTTCATGCAGCGAAAACGACAGGTAAGGTGACCAGAATATCGTCTGATCCATGAAGACGATGCTGGCGTCACGCGCGACCCCGACATCGCGGTCGCGGTCGATGTCGAGCTGCTTGGCGCGCAGATACCAGGCGTTGTTGCCGGGTTCGCAGGTTGTGTAATTGGCTGACTCAACGCGGTATTGCCCGGGGCCTTGAAACAGCAGGCGTTCCGCAGTGCCGCGCCCGTCACTGACCGGTAGCCCCGCACTGCCCGCCGGGCCGGTGGGCGGAAGGGTCATCAGCATGTAACGCGGGGTTTCCATATAGCCGCGATCGGTGACGGTTTCGTAGCGTAATACGCTGCCTTCAATCAGCTCCCGTCCCTGTTCCAGGCTGACGTTGCCTTTGGCGTCGAGCACCTCGCTCTGGGTGTCATGGCGCATCCAGTCAGCTGCAAATGCCTGCCCGCGCTTGCGCATGCGCACGTTACCGAAGGCTTCGAGTTCCTTGTCCTGGGTGCCCTGAATGCGGTCCGCCTCAACGAACAGCGGCACTTCTTCAGGCGTGTCGGGAAGCGGCAAAAGCCGCGATTGCGGTTTGAGCGACAATCCATCGTCGGCGCCGGCAAGCAGCGGCAACGCGCACAGTACGGCAAGCGCTATTTGTTTTTTTCGGGGAAAAGGCATCGGGAAAGGGTGTCAGGCGAGGTGCTAAAATCTCACAATTCACCCTGTGAAGCAACGATTGAAACCGTCCACTGACTCCACAAACGATTTAAGGCGCGAAGCGCTGAGCGCCTGGATCGCCGGCCGCTTGCCGGGAGAGGCCTTTACACTGGCGCCGGCATCGGCCGATGCCAGCTTTCGCCGATATTTCCGCGTGACGCTGGACGGCGTGACGCGCATCGCCATGGATGCGCCGCCCGAGCGTGAAGACAGCCGGCCATTTATCCATGTTGCGCAGCTGATGCGCGACGCCGGCGTGCATGTGCCGGAAGTGCTGGCCGCGGATACTGCGCAGGGCTTCATGCTGCTGACGGACCTTGGCAACACGACTTATCTGAAGGCGCTCACCGATGACAATGCCGATGCGTTGTTCCGCGATGCGATTGCCGCGCTGATCACCTGGCAGCGTGCAAGCCGCCCTGATGTCCTGCCTCCCTATGACCGCGCCTTGCTGCAGCGGGAGATGGATCTGTTTCCCGACTGGTACGTCGGACGCCACCTCGACATTACCCTGAGTGATTCCCAGCGCGAAGTGCTGGCGAAGATCAATCAGCTGCTCGCCGACAGCGCACTGGCCCAGCCTCCGGTGTATGTGCATCGCGACTACATGCCGCGCAACCTGATGCTGTCGACGCCGAACCCGGGCGTGCTCGATTTTCAGGATGCCGTGTACGGACCGATTACCTATGATGTGGCTTCATTGTTCCGCGATGCCTATCTGAGCTGGCCGGAAGAGCGCGTCATCGACTGGGTAGCACGTTACTGGGAGCAGGCCAAACGTGCGCAGCTGCCGGTGGATCCTGATTTCGGCGCGTTTTACCGCGCGCTGGAGTGGATGGGCCTGCAGCGCCATCTCAAAGTGCTGGGAATTTTCGCGCGCATCCATTATCGCGACGGCAAACCCGGTTATCTCGAAGACACGCCGCGCTTCCTGCGTTACGCACGCGAAGTCGGCGCCCGTTATGCGGCGCTGAAACCGCTGTTGCATCTGCTCGATGAACTCGAGCAGCGCAGTCCGCAGGTCGGATATACCTTCTGAGGCCTGTCCCTTGAAAGCAATGATTCTGGCGGCGGGACGCGGCGAACGGATGCGGCCGCTGACCGACCACACGCCCAAATCGCTGCTAGAGGTTAACGGTAATTCATTGATTTCAATGATTATTATTTCACTGTCCCGGGCGGGGATCACCGAACTGGTGATCAATCTGGCGCATCTCGGTGAAAAAATTGCCGGCGCCCTGGGTGATGGTTCGGCCTCGGGAGTACGCATTACCTATTCCCGCGAAACCGAAGCACTGGAAACGGCCGGCGGTATTGCCTATGCACTGCCGCTACTGGGCGACGAACCGTTCATCGCCGTCAATGCCGATGTCTACAGCGACTACGATTTTGCCGAGCTGGTGCTGGCGGGGCAGCGCCTGCGGGCGACGGGACCACTGGCGCATCTGGTGCTGGTCGACAATCCGCCGCAGCATCCGTGCGGTGATTTCGCGCTGGAAAATGACCGCGTTCAACGCGACGGCGCTGCAAAATTCACGTTCAGCGGCATGGGCGCCTATCACCCGACCTTGTTCGCGGACGTCACCCGCGGTGCGCGCGCACGACTCGCCGATCTGCTGATCGCTGCAATGCCGGCGGGGCAGGTCACCGGGGAGCATTATCGCGGACGCTGGCATGACATCGGCACGCCGGAGCGGCTGGCGGCGGTGGACCGGGCGGCCCGCGGCGGCTGACCCGTTTTCCGCGTCGTTCCTGCGGGTGCGACGGCTATAATCATTCCATGTCTGCCGCCATTGACGCTTCGATTTACGCCCGCCGCCGCGCCCGTCTTGCAGCGCGCCTGGGCAAGGGCGTGGCCATCGTGCCAACCGCGCCGGAATGTCTGCGCAACCGCGATGCCCACTATCCCTACCGTTACGACAGCTACTTCTATTACCTGACCGGATTTCGCGAACCGGAAGCGGTGCTGGTGCTCGTCGGTGGCGAAACCCCGCGCAGCATCCTGTTCTGCCGCGACAAAAATGCCGAACGCGAAATCTGGGATGGTTATCGCTACGGTCCCGAGGCCGCGCGTACCACCTTTGCCTTCGACGAAGCCTGCAGCATCAACGAACTCGACGCCCGCATGCCGGATCTGTTGGCCGACCGGCCAGCAGTGCAGGTGCATCTCGGTAGCGATCCGGTTTGGGATGGCCGCGTACTCGGCTGGATCAACGCCGTGCGCAGTCGCGCACGCAGCGGTGTCGCGGCGCCCGGCGATCTCCGGGATGTGCGCGTATTGCTCGATGAAATGCGCCTGATCAAGGACGGTCATGAAATCGCGCTGATGCGCAAGGCCGGAGAGATCTCCGCTGCAGCCCATCGCCGCGCGATGCAAACAGCGCGTCCCGGCTCCACCGAATACGAGGTCGAGGCCGTGTTGCAGCACGAGTTCCGCCATCACGGGGCCCAGGCCCCGGCTTACACATCAATCGTCGCCGGCGGCGCCAATGCCTGTGTGCTGCATTACGTTGAAAACAATGCAGCGCTGGCCGACGGCGATCTGCTGCTGATTGATGCCGGCTGCGAACTCGACGGTTACGCCTCGGACATCACCCGAACCTTTCCGGTGAACGGCCGCTTCAGTGGTCCGCAGCGCGACGTCTATGAACTGGTGCTGGCGGCGCAAGCGGCGGCGATTGCCGCGGTCAAACCCGGCGCGCACTGGAATACACCGCATGACGCCGCCGTCGCGGTGCTGGCGCAGGGCTTTATCGATCTCAAGCTGCTCAGCGGTACGCTGGATGCCGTGATTGAGCAGGAAAGCTATAAACAGTTCTACATGCACCGCACCGGTCACTGGCTGGGCCTGGATGTGCACGACGCCGGCGAATACAAAACCGGCGGCGAATGGCGCGAATTGCAACCGGGCATGGTGCTGACCGTGGAGCCCGGCTGTTATATCCGGCCGGCGCCGGGCGTGCCCGATGCGTTCTTCAACATCGGCATTCGTATCGAAGACGATGCGCTGGTGACCGAGGGTGGCTGCGAGATTCTCAGTGCCGCGGCACCGAAAAGCGTCGCCGATATCGAAGCGCTGATGCGCGACCGCCATGGCTGATCCCGCCGGCATTGTTGCCTCCGAAGCCGAAACCGCCGATGTGGTCATCATCGGCGGCGGTCCGGTTGGCAGTGCGCTGGCCCTCGCGCTGCAGCCGACGGGCTGGCGCGTGGTGCTGCTCGAAGCGCGAACCACAGCTGCCGGTGATTCGCGGCCGTTGGCGCTTTCCTACGGCACCCGGTTGATTCTGGAACGACTCGGCGTGTGGTCGGCATTGGCGTCCGATGCGACGCCGATCCGCCATATTCATGTTTCGCAGCAGGGCGGCTTTGGTCGTGTTGGTCTTGAAGCGGCTGAAGCGGGTTTGCCTGAGCTGGGTTATGTCATTGACTACAGCGCACTGGCGCGGGAACTCGCGCGCGCGGCTGAAGCGTCGTCCGCTGAATGCCGGATCGGCGCCCGCGTCGATGCGTGGCAGGGAGGCCAAGCCGCTCAGGTGCAATACGAAATGAACGGCCAGTTGTGCACATTGACCGCGCCACTGATTGTTGTCGCCGACGGCAGCGGGGTTGAAGAAACCGAAGTTGTCGATTATCAGCAGTGTGCGGTGACTGCGCGCGTGGTGAGTGAGCGCCCGCATAACAACAGGGCTTACGAACGGTTTACGCCGCACGGCCCGCTGGCGCTGCTTCCGGACGGCGCGGGCTGGGCGCTGGTATGGACGACGTCGCCCACTCGCGCACAGGTCTTGTGCGAACTTGATTCCAAAGCATTTCTCGATGAGTTGGGTGTCGAATTCGGTACGCGTGTCGGCAAATTCACAGACGTCAGCGGGCGTGCGAGTTATCCGCTGAAACTCCGCCGCGCGCCGAGGATGTTGCTGGAGCATGCCGTATTGATCGGCAACGCGTCACAGACGCTGCACCCGGTGGCGGGTCAGGGATTCAACCTCGGGCTGCGCGATGCCTGGGAACTGGCGGAACAGGCGATGAGCAGCACATCAATACCCGGTTCCGCTGAATGGTTGAAGGGTTATCACGCGCGACGCAATGTGGATCGCGGCGGCGGTATCGGCATCACCCACACGCTGGTCCAGCTGTTTTCCAATGATCTGCCGCCATTGCGCTTGGCACGCGGGCTGGGTCTGACGCTGCTGGGCTGTTTGCCGCCGCTGAAAAATTTCCTGGTGCGCCGCATGACCTTCGGCGCGCGCGGTTGATACCACATCGCGAGTACCGTTTTCCGTCCGCGGTTTGCCGCGCTCAGTGCAGGTTGCGTTCCAGCAATACGCAGTAACTGCGCGGATTCAATGCGGATTTGTCCGGGGCTCCGCAGGCCGGTGGTGCAAAGAACACGCCTGCCCAAAAAATAGGCAATTTCTTCTTTGCACACCGCGCCAGTGTGATTACAATTGCGCCCTTTCCCCGTACACCCACACAAAGAACAAGTCCGGTGCGCATCGGCCCCTACCAACTGAAGAACAATCTCATTGTCGCGCCCATGGCCGGCGTGACGGATCGGCCGTTCCGCCAGTTGTGCAAGCTGATGGGTGCGGGCATGGCGGTGTCGGAGATGGTGGCGAGCAATTCATTGCTGTGGGGTTCGGCAAAAACACTGCGCCGCGCCAATCATGAAGGCGAGGTTGATCCGATCTCGGTACAGATCGCCGGCGCCGATCCGCAGATGCTCGCCGACGCCGCTCGTTATAACGTCGATCAGGGCGCGCAGATCATCGATATCAATATGGGTTGCCCGGCGAAGAAGGTCTGCAACGTCATGGCCGGTTCGGCGCTGCTCAAGGACGAGCCGCTGGTCGCGCGCATCCTCGAGGCGGTAGTCGGCGCCGTCGATGTGCCGGTGACCTTGAAAATCCGTACCGGCTGGGATCGTGATCACCGTAATGCCATCATTGTCGCGCGCATTGCCGAAAGCGCAGGCATCCAGGCGCTGGCGATACACGGCCGCACCCGTGCCTGCGGCTACAGCGGCGAAGCCGAATACGACACCATCGCTGCGGTGAAAAGCGAAATCCGGATTCCGGTGATCGCCAACGGCGACATCACCACGCCGGAACGCGTCAAACATGTCCTCGAATACACCAAGGCCGATGCCGTGATGATCGGCCGCGCCGCGCAGGGGCGGCCGTGGATGTTCCGCGAGATCAGCCATTTCCTGGAAACCGGTGCGCACCTGCCGCCGCCGGAAGTCACGGAGATCCACCGTGTGCTGGTTGGACATCTTCAGGACCTCTATTCGTTTTATGGCGAACACACCGGCGTGCGTGTCGCACGCAAGCATATCTCCTGGTACACCAAGGGACTTGCCGGATCGGCGGCGTTCCGCCACGCGATGAACCAGTTACAGACCTGCGCCGAGCAGATGGACGCGGTTAATACATTTTTTGCTGAACTATCGGGTCAGGGCGAACGCCTGACCTATGTGGAGGAGGAATTGGCGGCATGATGAATGAAACAGAAATGGCCCGTGTCGTACGCCGGGCAATTGACGGCTATTTCCGGGATCTCGACGGTGAAAAAGCCTGCGGCGTTTACGATATGGTGATCGGCAGCGTTGAAAAGCCGCTGCTGGAGTCAGTGCTGCACAAGGTGCGCGGCAATCAGTCCCATGCGGCAGCAATGCTCGGCATCAATCGCAATACCCTGCGCAAGAAAATCAAAACCTACAACATCAAGTTTTAGCGAGGACTACGTGTCCGGTTGCGTTGACGTAACCGTACCGCCTTCCCGGCCCCAGTCATGACCATCATCAAACAGGCGTTAATCAGCGTTTCCGATAAGGCCGGCGTTGTCGATTTTGCGCGCGGGCTCGCGGGATATGGCGTGACATTGTTGTCCACCGGCGGCACTGCAAAACTGTTGCGCGACGCCGGATTGGCGGTGACCGAGGTCGCCGACTACACCGGATTCCCCGAAATGCTCGACGGCCGCGTGAAAACACTGCACCCGCGCATCCACGCCGGGCTGCTCGGCCGTCGCGATCTGCCGGAGCACGTGGCGGCGATGCAGAAGGCGGGTATCGCCGGCATCGATCTGGTCTGCGTCAATCTGTATCCCTTCACCCAGACCATCGCGAAACCCGACTGCACGCTGGAAGACGCTATCGAAAACATCGATATCGGCGGTCCGGCGATGGTGCGCAGCGCGTCGAAGAACTATCAACACGTCGCCGTAGTCACCGATCCCGCCGATTACGCTGGCCTGCTGCAGGAAATGGGCGCGGCCAATGGCGCCCTGGGTGCGAGCACGCGCTTCCGTCTCGCCTGCAAGGCTTTCTCGCACACCGCAGCCTACGACAGCGCCATCAGTAATTACCTGACATCGCTGCAGCCTGATGGCAGCCGTGAGCCCTTCCCGTCGCGGTTGAACATGCAGTTCGACCGCGTGCAGACCTTGCGTTACGGCGAAAATCCGCACCAGAGCGCTGCGTTTTATCGCGACTTGGCGCCGGCGCCGGGGAGTCTCGCTGCCTATCGCCAGATCCAGGGTAAAGAGCTCTCGTACAACAATATTGCCGATGCCGACGCCGCCTGGGAATGCGTAAAGACTTTTGATGCGCCCGCCTGCGTGATCGTCAAACACGCCAATCCCTGTGGTGTTGCGATTGCCAAGGATGTCGCTGCAGCCTACGACAAGGCGCTCGCCACCGATCCGACCTCGGCTTTCGGCGGCATCATCGCGGTGAACCGTCCGCTCGATGCGGCGACGGCGCAGGCGATTACCAAACAGTTTGTTGAAGTGATCATCGCACCGGTAATTGTGCCTGACGCGCTGGCAGTGTTTGCGCAAAAGGCGAATATCCGCGTGCTCGAAGTACCGCTGGCCCCTGGCGCGAATGCCTTCGACATCAAACGCGTCGGCGGCGGGGTGCTGGTGCAGACACCGGACGGCATGAATGTGGCGCCGTCGCAGTTGAAGATAGTGACCCGGCGCAAACCGACCGAAGCACAGATGGCCGACCTGCTGTTTGCCTGGCGTGTCGCCAAGTTCGTCAAATCCAATGCGATCGTGTTCTGCAGCAACGGTCAGACCATGGGTGTCGGCGCCGGGCAGATGAGCCGTGTCGATTCAGCACGCATCGCTTCGATCAAGGCCGGCAATGCCGGACTGACACTCACTGGATCCGTGGTGGCTTCCGATGCTTTCTTCCCGTTTCGCGATGGCGTTGATGTGGCGGCCGCAGCGGGTGCAAAAGCGATCATCCAGCCCGGCGGCAGCCTTCGCGACGATGAAGTGATCGCCGCCGCCGACGAGCATGACATTGCAATGGTGTTCACCGGCTTCCGTCATTTCCGGCATTAACAGGCGCTGCGCCTGTATTTGGTTCAACTAACAACGCTGCACCCTTTACGACCTCTATGAAAATTCTCGTGATCGGCGGCGGTGGCCGCGAACATGCGCTGGCGTGGAAACTCGCGCAGTCACCCCGGGTGTCCAAAGTGTTTGTGGCGCCGGGCAATGCCGGCTCTGCCCGCGAAAACGGCGTGCACAATATTGCGCTCAATGATAATCAGCAAGTAGTTGATTTTATTGAGAAAGAAGAAATTGCACTGACGGTGGTCGGCCCTGAGGCGCCGCTCGCCGCGGGTGTTGTTGATGCCGTGCGCGCTGCCGGCCATCGCATTTTTGGGCCGACGCAAAAAGCCGCACAGCTCGAAAGCTCCAAGGATTTCGCCAAGAACTTCATGGTGCGCCATCGCATTCCGACGGCGAAACACGCGACCTTTACCGACGCGGCCGAGGCGCATGCCTATATCGACCGCGAAGGCGCGCCGATCGTGATCAAGGCCGACGGACTCGCTGCGGGCAAGGGCGTAGTGGTGGCGATGGACGCCGCGGAAGCGCATGCCGCGGTCGACATGATGCTGGTTGGCAACAAGATGGGCAGCGCCGGCGCACGCGTGGTCATCGAAGAGTGCCTCGTTGGCGAAGAAGCAAGCTTTATTGTGCTGGCCGACGGCCGGAACGCACTGGCGCTGGCGAGCAGCCAGGATCACAAGCGGCTCAAGGACGGCGATCAGGGACCGAACACCGGCGGCATGGGTGCCTATTCACCGGCCCCGGTGGTGACGCCGGAAGTGCACGCACGGGTGATGCGCGAAGTGATTCAGCCGACGATCAACGGCATGGCTGCGGACGGCATTCCTTACACCGGTTTTCTGTATGCCGGCCTGATGATCAGCGGCAGCGGCGAACTGAAAGTGCTGGAATTCAACTGCCGCATGGGCGATCCCGAAACACAACCGATCATGATGCGCTTGAAAAGCGATCTGACCGTGCTGCTCGACGCGGCGATTGACGGCAAGCTCGACAGCGCCGAAGCCGAATGGGATCCGCGCGTGGCGCTGGGTGTGGTGCTCGCCGCCGCCAACTATCCCGAAGATCCTCGCAAGGGCGATGTGATTACCGGACTGCCCGCCGAAGGCGACGATTACCATGTCTTCCATGCCGGTACGGCCTTGTCCGGCAAGAACGTGGTCACCAGCGGCGGACGCGTACTGTGCGTGACTGCGCTGGGCCACAACACACGCACCGCGCAGAAGCGGGCCTACGAAATCGTCGACCTGATCCGTTTCGACGGCATGCAGCATCGCCGCGACATCGGACATCGCGCGGTTGGCAGCGGACGCAAATAGCGTTCCCTCAGGACACAACTCCATGGACACCGCTGCAGTCAAAACCTATCTGACGGGACTGCAGGACCGCATCGTCAACAAACTGTCCGGACTCGACGGCGGTACGTTCATTCGTGACGCCTGGGACCGGCCGCAGGGCGGTGGTGGTATCACGAGGCTGATCGAAGGCGGCCAGCTGTTTGAACGCGGCGGCGTCGGTTTTTCCCATGTGTTCGGCGACAATCTGCCGCCTTCAGCTTCTGCGGTGCGCCCGGAACTCGCCGGCCGGTCATTCCAGGCAATGGGTGTATCCCTGGTGCTGCATCCGCGCAATCCCTACGTGCCGACCGTGCACATGAACGTGCGATGCTTTATCGCTGAAAAGCCGGGTGCCGATCCGGTGTGGTGGTTCGGCGGCGGTATGGACCTCACGCCCTATTACGGATTTGCCGATGATGCGGCGCATTTCCACCGGACCTGCCGCGATGCGCTGGCACCCTTCGGTGCGGAATACCACCCGAAGTTCAAGCAATGGTGTGACCGCTATTTTTTCCTGAAACACCGCAATGAGCCGCGTGGCGTCGGCGGCATTTTTTTTGACGATCTCGGCGAGCCGGATTTTGACCGTTGTTTTGCGCTGATGCGCAGCGTCGGCGATCATTTCCTGCCGGCTTATGTGCCCATCATCGAACGCCGGCGCGATTTGCCCTACAGTGAACGAGAGCGTGATTTTCAGGCTTATCGCCGAGGCCGTTACGTCGAATTCAATCTGGTATTCGACCGCGGTACGCTGTTCGGTCTGCAGTCCGGCGGGCGCACCGAATCGATCCTGATGTCACTGCCACCGGTCGTGAACTGGCGTTACAACTGGCAACCCGAAGCGGGGACGCCCGAAGCTGCGCTCTACACGGATTTCCTGGTCGCGAAAGACTGGCTGTAGCCAGCCTTCAGCGGCCGAACCAGGATTTGATCGAGTGAATCCTGCCGCGCAATGTTTCCAGCAGCGAACTGTCGCCGCCGCGAGCCGCGGCGACGCGGTGCTGCTTGAGCAGTTTGGGTGATTTGCGGAAAGACTGGTAACGCGCCAGCGCCGCCTGCACATGCTGCTGCAACATTTTCAGGTTCAGCGGCTTGGTCAGGAAGCGGAACACCTGGGCCTGATTGATCAGGTCGATCACCAGTTCCGAATCCGAAGCCTCGGTCATCACGATGGCAAGGATTTCGGGGTGATCCTGCTTGAGCAGCTTGAAGGCGGTCAGTGAGGTCTGGTCGCCGTGGCCGATGTCGCCGACGATGACCGCGATCTCGTGTTCCTGCAGCACCGCCAAAGCGCGATCAATATCCGGCGCGTGCAGCACCGGGCAGACGCCGCCGATCAGTTCGTTGGTGGCGCGGAACACGCTCTGACCCGATTCGATGACCAGCACGCCGCAGTCGAGTTTTTCCGGGAGAATGACCGGGCTGGTCGCCATGTCCGCAAGTTCGAGGGCGATGGCGGCCGCTTCACCGATGGTTTTCTGGATTTCGGTGTTGTCCCAGGGCTTGCTGACAAAACGGAACACTTCGCCGTCGTTGATCGAGCCGACGATGGAAGCCAGATCGGAATACCCGGTCAGCAGGATGCGCACCGTGTGCGGTGCAATGTCCTTCACCTGACGCAGAAATTCGACGCCGGTCATTTCCGGCATGCGCTGATCGCTGATCACCACATGCGGATTGAAGCGTTTCATGAATTCCATCGCTTCCGGGCCGCTGCTTGCAGTGAACACGTTGTACTGATTGCGGAACACCGAACGCAGTGCCGTGAGAATGCGTTCTTCGTCATCGACGAACAGCAGTTTGGCTTTTTTCCCGCCGGTGTCGAAAACGGGGGTAACCGATGCGACGGTCGCGGCCCCCGCAGCGGTCGGGGCCGCACCGCGGTTAGGCACATTCAGCCCGGCAATTACCCGGGCGGCCGACACCAGCTTCGGGTCCAGACGCTGCGTCGGCGTGTCATCGTTGTTTTCCGGCACCCCACTCTTTGCGGCGCGCACGCTGGCGGCGATGCCCTGTACGAAGGCCAGCGCAAACTCCCGCGCCGACTGGAAGCGCTCCTCGCGTTGTTTGGCCAGTGCCTTGTGCGTGGCCCAGTCGAGTTGTGCCGATATCAGCGGATTGAATTCCGACGGATTGGGCGGACGTTCGCCGATCACCTGACGCATGATCTCGACGTTGCTGCCGGTGAAAGGTTTACGGCCCGCCAGCAGTTCATAGGCAATGACGCCGACGGCGTAAAGGTCAGTCCGCGAATCGGGTTCGTCACCGGTGAACTGCTCCGGCGACATATAACCCGGCGAACCCATGATCTCGCCGACCTGGGTCAGCGACGAAGTATCGATGTGGGCAATGCCGAAGTCGCTGATCTTGATGCGGCCGTCGTCGTTGATCAGCAGATTGGATGGCTTGATGTCGCGGTGCACGACGCCCTGCGCGTGGGCATAGCCCAGCCCGTCGAGCAGCTGGCGGATGATTTCACCGACTTCCGGCAGATCGAACTTGGCCTTGTTCTGAAGGTGATCGTACAGCGAGCGTCCGTGCACGAGCTCCATCACGATGTAGGCGAGATCCTCGTCTTCACCGTAATCGTAAATGGCGGCAATGCGCGGATGGGTCAACCGTCCGACGGCCTGGGCTTCGTGGCGGAAACGTGCGATCGCATACTGCAGTTCCGAAGGGTCCATCGCCGACTTGGTGATGGTCTTGATCGCCACCTGGCGATGAATTGCAGGGTCGAATGCTTTGTAGACAACACCCATCCCGCCGCGTCCGAGGACGCCCTGGATCTCGTATTTGCCGATTTTCTGCGGGTGGTCAGTGCTCATTATTCTTATTCGAGTTCTGCGGGAACCGGCGGCGTCAGCGGCAGCACGATGGTGAAGGTCGTGCCTTTTCCGACCACGGAGTCGACGCTGATTTTACCGCCGTGCTGTTCGATGATTTTATAGGAAATCGACAGTCCGAGACCGGTGCCCTTGCCCACGGCCTTGGTGGTGAAGAAGGGATCGAAGATTTTTGACATGATTTCCGGCGGGATGCCTTTGCCGTTGTCGGAAATCTCGACCGCGACATGCTGGGCATCTTCGACCCGTGTTTTCAGCGTCAGTTCCCCGGTGCCGGATTCGATGGCCTGCGCGGCGTTGTTGATCAGGTTGAGAAAGACCTGGTTCAGCTGCGACGGCGAGCAGGTGATCGCGGGAATGTCGCCGAATTCCTTGTTGATCTTCAGGTGTTTCAGTTCATGCTTGGCCAGCAGCAGCGAGCTTTCCAGACCTTCATTGAGGTTGAAGCTGGACACTTTGCTGCGGTCGAGGCGGCTGAAGTTCTTCAGGTTGAGTACGATCTCGGAAATCTGGTTGATGCCATAAAGGCCGTCGGTGGCCAGTTGTCCCAGTTCAGCCAAAGCCTGCTGTTCGGCAAAGTGGTGCACCAGATCGCGCACGGAAAGGAATTTTGCCTGAAGCCGGTCCGGATCCGGACTGCCTGATTCCATCAGCTTCAGCAGCTTGTTGGTCTCGACGATCAGCTGTTTGACTTCCGGCAGTTTGCCCGCGACCGAACCCAGGCTGTTTTTGACGTAGGCCAGCGGCGTGTTGATCTCATGTGCGATGCCGGCCACCATCTGTCCGAGCGAGGACATTTTTTCGGTCTGGATCAGCTGCGATTCCGACTCCTTCAGCTGGTGCAGCGCCGTTGAAAGTTCCCGGGTGCGCTCCTGCACGCGCGATTCCAGCAGGCGGTAGCTGACGGCAAGCCGCGACAGCAGCCAGCCGGTGAGGATCAGCAGTGCGCCGGCATAGGCGATCAGATAAATCCGGTAGCGTTCGCTGTCGATCTGGGTCTCGGCGGTTTCCGCGCTGAAGGCATCGGTCAGGCTGTCGATGCGCGGCCCGGTGGAGGTGATGGCTATTTTCTGGAACAGCTCATCCTCGATCGGTTTTGCGCCCAGAATCTGCTGCACCGTCTCATCAATCCGGCCCAGCCCCGAGCCCAGCGATGCCGGCATGCCGCTGGCAGCCTTGCGCAGGTCGGCGGCGAACATTTCCACATTCTTGCGTTCGGTTTCTGTCGGGTCCGCGGCGTAACGCATGACATGGGCAAACAGCAGCGCCGACGTGCTTTCGATGGCGACCAGTCGCTCCCGTTGCGGCACGCTTTGCCACGCACCGCGTACCAGACCGGCAATTTCAGTGTCGGAGGCCACCATGCGTCCCAACGCCTGGGTCACCGTGGCACCCGCGGCCCGGTAACGGTTCAGCAAATCGGTTTTCTGTTCAAACGCCTTGACCAGCACCGGAAGACCCTGCTTCAGCACCGGGCTGTCGATTTCAGAAGCTGCGGTCTTCAGACGGCGCAGCAGGTCGGGCACGCGTGTGCCGCGGTCTGCAACTACCGGGGCCTTTCCGGATGCGCCTTCAACACGGGCGCGAAGGACTTCAAGGTCCCAGCGGGCATCGATTTCCTTGAGTTCGCGCAGATAACCGAGAATTTCGCTTTGCTGGCGGTAATCAACACCCTGGCTTTTGAGATAAATAAAACCGAGTAGCGAGACCAGGGCAACGGCGCCGATGACGAACAACAGCAGTCGGGCGTTGCCATCGGAACGGGTGCGCTGCAACAGGGATGCGCCCTGTGTTTTCAGCGTGTCCGGGCCCCACATTTTTTTGGGCAGCAGTTTATTGATCAAGATCATTCACCAAGATAGGCATGTCTGACTTGCGGGTTGGACAACAGGGATTTGGATTCATCGGCCAGTACGATGCAGCCGCTTTCCATGACATAACCACGACTGCTGGTTTCAAGGGCGAGTCTGGCATTCTGTTCCACCAGCAACATGGTCACACCCTCGGCGGCGATCATGCGCACCGTTTCAAAAATTTTCTGCACCATCAGCGGCGCCAGTCCCATGCTCGGTTCATCGAGCAGCAGCATCTTCGGCCGTCCCATCATCGCCCGGGCGATGGCCAGCATCTGCTGTTCACCGCCTGACAGTGTGCCGGCGAGCTGTCCTTGACGCTCAGCCAGGCGCGGAAACAGCGCGCAAACCCGGTCAGTATCGGCTGCAACACCTGCAGCATCGCTACGGATGTAGGCGCCCATCGCCAGGTTTTCGGCGACCGTCAGCCGCGGAAACATGCCGCGTCCCTCAGGTACCAGGGCCAGTCCGTGACGGACCAGATGATACGCCGGTTTACCCGTGGCATCCGCGCCATTGTAGGTGACGCTGCCGCCTTTGGGACGCAGCAGTCCGGCCAGCGCCTTGAGGGTGGTCGTTTTGCCCGCGCCATTGGCGCCGATCAGTGCAACGACCTCGCCGGCTTCAACCTTGAGGTCGATGCCTTTGACCGCACGGATGCCGCCGTACGCCACTTCCAGCTGCGAGACTTCAAGCATGACCTGGCCGTTCATGCAAAACCGCCGCCGAGATAGGCTTCGATCACGCGCGGATCGCGCTGCACGGTTTCGGGTTCGCCTTCGGCGATTTTTTCACCGTAGTCGAGCACCGCAACGCTGTGAGACAGACCCATCACCAGTTTCATGTCGTGCTCGATCAGCAGCAGTGTGATGCCATCGTCGCGGATGCGTTCCAGCAGCAACTTCAGCGCTGCGGTCTCCGTTGCGTTCATGCCGGCCGCCGGTTCGTCCAGCGCAAGCAGTTTCGGATCAGTGGCGAGTGCGCGCGCGATTTCCAGCCGGCGTTGATCGCCGTAAGGCAGGTCGCGCGCCAGTCCGTTTGCCCGTGTCGCGAGTCCGCAGTAGTCGAGCA
>JBIIZE010000128.1:0-6212 GCA_044346435.1 Burkholderiales bacterium | reverse complement strand
CAACTACGCGCCCGCTGGCCTCGACCAACCAGCGCTCACTGGTGAAAGGTTTTTCGGCGAGCCGCGCATTCATCCAGTCGGCAACCAGCACGGCGGGCGTCGGGCCGAGGCTTGCCGCCGGCACGTTGCCCACCGAGTGCCGGCTGTCCTGATACACCACCAAACGTTTCGGGCACTGCAGCGTCGCCAGCAGACGTTCGGTATGCGCCAGCGGTGACAGTTCATCGGACTCACCGGCGACGCAAAGATACGGCGCCTTGATATTGCCGGCATGGCCTTCCCAGGTGAGCGTCTTGCGAAAAAGGTCGAAGGCCTGTTCGTCGGTAAAGCCCGACATGTACATGAAGCGCTGCTTGAATGTGGGGGAGGCTTCTTCAAATATGGTGTGGAAGCCCGGCTCGAGGCAGGTCGCAGTCACGGCGCAGGCGCGATAACGCGGTTCAACCGATGCCGAGATCGTCGCAAAAAAAGAACCGAAGCTCTGGCCGATGACACCGATGCGCCGGGCGTCAATTTCAGGACGTGCGGTCATCCAGTCCATGATCACGGTGGCGGCTTCAGTCCAGTTTTCCATGCTGACATGGATGTTGTGCACGGCACTTTCGTACTGGCCCGGTCCTTCGATGCTCAAAACGGCAATGCCGCGCGACAGCCAGCGGTCGCCGTACATGGCCACGCTGGCTTCCTTGAAGCCGTCCATGCCGGGAATCGACACCACGGCCGGAATCTTTCCGCCGCTGTAGCCGGGCGGCAGATGCAACCAGCCGGGCAAGGCTTTGCCCTGGAACGGAATCCATGCGGCTTCGACTTTGTGGTCTGCATACTTCGCGTAACCCAGGTAACAGTCGCGCTTGCGCTGGTTGAGGGCGAGGTTTTTTTCACTGTTTTCGTCATGTGGCCACTGCGAGGCGGCGTATTGCACGGCCGCGATGAAATAGTTCTGGCGCGCGGTGACGGTCTCGCCGGCTTCTTCAGCAGCTTTGGCCTTGGCTTCGCGCCGTTTCGCGGCGGTTTCAAAGGCCGGGGAGATGTCGGCGTATTTCTTGACCCGCTCACGGATCGCGGCGAAGTCGGCGTTGGCTTCGGGGCCGCAGGGTGCGTTGTAATTGATGCTGCGCGGCTGGTCCCAGTCGATGCCGACGGAGCGGATGACGTTGTCGATCAGCCAGCGTTGTTCGGTCCAGCGGCGGGTGACAGGCGCGTTCATGATGTGGCATCGCTCGCAGTGAGGTTGGAGCGGGCATTCTACTCACGCCGCGGCGTGTCGTGTATTGTTGCGGGCATTCCATTTTGAGAGTCCGGTAATGTCCAACGCCAAAAAAACGCTGCAGACCGTGAACATGATTACTTTTGGCGGCGGTTATTCATTGCCGGCCTGGGTGGCGCAGGGCCAGGGCTTTTTTGCGAATCACGGTATCGAGGTCAACATCACGCACACGCCGAATTCGGTGTTCCTGATGAAGAACCTGATCGAGGGCAAATTCGATCTCACGGTCACTGCGATGGACAACCTCGTCGCCTATCAGGAAGGGCAGGGCGAGGCGGAATACGAAGGCCAATGCGACCTCGTGGCTTTCATGGGCGTGGATGACAGCTTCCAGAGCCTGATGGCCAGCCCTGACATCAAATCCGTTGCGGATCTGCGCGGCAAAAAGATCGCAGTCGATGCGCTGACCACCGGTTATGCCTTCATCCTTCGCGAGATGATCGCGCGTGCGGGCATGACTGATGCCGACGTCACTTACGAACGTACCGGCGGCGGGCCGATGCGGTTGAAGGCGATGCTCGACGGCAATTACGCAGCGGGCTTGCTGGCGACGCCGCTGGACAAGATCGCGGCGGACCAGGGATTCACCAAACTCGGTACGGCGCGTGACCTGCTCGGGCGGTATCAGGGACGCACCGGTTTTGCGCAGCGTTCATGGATCAAAAACAACGAGGCGGCGGTGATCGGTTTCATGCGCGGTTATCGCGATGCGATGAACTGGCTCTATGACCGCAATAACCGTGGCGCGGCGGCCGGGTTGCTGATGAGTCATGACGAATCAGTGACGCCGGAACTGGCGCGGCTGTCGCTGGACATCCTGCTCGATGAGAAGGGCGGCTTCTGGCGCGATCTGGCACTGGATCTGGAAGGCATCCGCACCGTGCTGGCGCTGCGCACGCGTTTCGGCGTGCCGCAGAAAACGCTGACCGATCCGATGCGTTACGTCGACCTCACGCTGCATGCCAAGGCGTTTGAGGGGCGTGATTAAGTAATTAAGTGATTAAGTGATTAAGTGGTTGAACTCCTGGGAATGAATCGCATCCGTCACCAATCACCAATCACCAATCACCAATCACCAATCACTTAATCACCTAATCACCGCCCTCACGTTCTGTGCACCACCGGTGCCAGATTGTTCTGATCAATCATCACGTCAATGATCGCCGGCTTGCCGCTGGCAAAGGCGCGCTGGATGGCGCCTTCCAGATCCTGCGGGCGGGTGACATGTTCGCCGTGGGCACCGAATACCTTCGCCAAGGCGCCGAAATCCGGATTCTTGTAGTCCACCGCAAAATAACGCCCGCCGAAGTGTTCGTTCTGGAAGGCGCGTTCGTTGCCGAGACCCTGATCGTTGAACACCACGTAAACGACTGCGATGTTTTCACGAACGGCGGTTTCCAGTTCACCGATATTGCACATTGCGCCCATGTCGCCCGAGGCGCAGAGAACCGGCCGGTTCGGTTGCGCGAGTTTCGCGCCCAGTGCGATCGGGAATGAACCGCCGACCGAAGCCCAGTCGTCGATGCACATGAAGGAATTGGGCTGGTAGCTCTTGAAATAGGTGCGCACGTGTTTGCCGCCGTTGCCGGCATCAACGACAAGGATGCCGTCCTTGGGCAGTGCCTTGCGGATGGTGTGGGCCACAAACTGCGGCTGGATCGGTTCCATCTCGGGCTTGAGCACGGCGGTGATTTCGGCTTCGAATTCGGCGCGTGCCTTGGCGACATCGACCCAGGGTGTGCGCGCCTTGCCTTTGGCGGCGCGTTCGGCAAGTCCCTTGATGAAACTGGCGGCCGAACCGGCGACGCCAAGTTCCACCGGGAACACGATACCGATCTGGCCCGGTGCCGAGGTGTTGTGGATGATTTTCGCGCTCTCGCTGAAGATGCCGTACTTGTACATCGTCGAGAACACGTCGAAGTGCGCGCCGATGGCGACGATGACGTCGGCTTTCGGTGCGGTTTTGTTGGCGCTGCCGAAGGCATTGCGGCCCAGCGGACCCAGCGCCAGCGGATGCGTGGCCGGGAAGGCGTCGGGCGAATACTGGAGCACGGTGACCGGAATGCCGGCGGCAGTGGCGAGTTGCTCCATTGCCGCAACCGCGTTTTCCTTCATCACGCCGCGGCCGACAACAAACAGCGGACGTTCGGCCTTGCTGATCAGCGCCCAGGCGGCATCCATCTGCGCCGGGTCGCACACGGCCGGGACGGTGCTGCGATAGGCGGCAGGGGAAGTGGTCTCCGGACTTACCTGCTGCAACAGCACTTCGCTGGCAGCTTCGATATGCGTCGGGCCCTGCGGCTCGGTCAGCGCGACGCGGAAAGCCTTGCGTACGGCTTCCTGGATCTTTTCGGGATAGGGGATGCTGTAGGCCCATTTGGTGATGGGCTTCATGAACGGAATCTGGTCCATGTCCTGGGTCGCGTCGCGCTCGCGCATCCCGCTTTCCTGCACGCCGGTGATGCTGATCACCGGCACATTGCCTTTGAATGCAGCAGCGGTGGCGGTGACGATGTTGGTAATGCCCGGACCTTCGGTAACGGTGACCACGGACGGTTTGTTGGCGGCGCGGGCGAAGCCGTAGGCCATGAACGCAGCGCCCTGTTCGTGGCGCGTCAGGATGAAGCGGATCTGCGGCGTGACGCGCAACTCATCGAGGATGGCCAGGTTCTGCGTGCCGGGGATGCCGAAGACATGATCGATGCCTTCACGCAGCAGGCCGTCGACCAGTGCGCGTGCGCCGCTGATGGTCGGACCGGATTTTTTTTCAGTGGTGCTGAAGCCCATGATGTGATTCCTTGATGGCGTGGTTCCTGTGGAGAGCGGATGTTAATTCAAAAATGCATCAAAAAATGCGCCAATAGATACGCCAAAAGATACGCCAAAAGTTGTGGCGCAAGGGCCGGCGAGGTCCACCCAATGAGATGATGAATCCAATCAATGGCGCCATAGACGGGATTTGATTGCGTTTAACGGGACACAGTGCTCCAATGATCTGCATAGCCGGGCGACACCGGCAACCCTGTAGGAGGAGATCGATGAATACCCGGATTTTTAATGGCTGGATCGGCGCATTGATCCTCGCGACCCTGCTGCCTGCCGCAGCACAGAATTTTCCGTCACGTCCGGTGCGCATGGTGGTGCCGTATCCCGCAGGCGGCGCCAATGACATCGTGGCGCGGCTGGTGTCGCCGACTCTGACACAGCAGCTCGGCCAGCAGGTCATTGTCGATAATCGCGGCGGCGGCAATACGCTGATCGGCTCCGAGATCGTCGCCAAGTCCGCGCCTAACGGCTACACCTTGCTGGTCGTGGCCGCCGGGCATGCGATCAATCCGGCGCTGTATGCCAAGTTGCCTTACGACACGGCGCGTGATTTCGTGCCGGTGGCGCAGTTCGGCGACGGCGCTTATGTCTTTGTCGCGCATCCCGGTGCCGGCGTGTCGACCAGCGGTGAATTGATCGCACTGGCCAAGTCAAAGCCCGGGCAGGTTTCTTATGCCTCGTCCAGCACCGGCAATCTGACGCATCTGGCGGCGGAGCTGTTTAATTCAATGGCCGGTATCAAGATGCTGCATGTGCCTTACAAAGGCGGCAATCCGGCGATGGCTGATCTGCTGGGTGGACGTGTGCAGGTGTTTTTCTCGACCGTTGCCGTGGCGCGGCCGCATCTGCAGGCCGGAAAGATCAAAGGTCTTGGGGTAACGACCGGCAAGCGCACGCCGGCATTGCCCAGCGTGCCGACGATTGCCGAGTCGGGCCTGCCCGGTTATGCGGTGAGCGGCTGGTATGGCATCGTCGCGCCCAGGGGTACGCCGAAAGCGGTCATCGACAAATTGCATGCGGCGGTGCTGGTGGCTGTGCGTCAGCCGGACATCCGCGAGAAACTGCTCGGTGTTGGTGTTGAGGCGAATGAAGTGTCACCGGCAGAGTTCGGCAAACTGATCGATACCGACATCGAGAAGTGGCGCAAGGTGGCCAAGCCGCTGAACATCAGCATGGAATGACGGCAAATGTTTGCTGTAATCAAAAAGCCCCGCCGCAGCGGGGCTTTTTGCTGAAGTGCCCGCTGTTTATGCGGCTTTTTTCTGCAGCGCGCGCAGTTGTTTGGCGATGAACTGCTTGACCATCTCGTGTGAGAGGTCGGCTTCCGGGCTGGGCACGGCGGTCCATTCGTGCTCGCTGTTCTTGAAAATCTCCAGCTGGCAGTCGCCGCCGGCAGCACGATAGGTCGCCGCGAATTTTTCCTGGATTTCCGGGATCACGTTGTCGTCGTGACCGCCCTGCATGATCAGCATCGGCAGCATGACCACTTTTTCCTTGCGATCCAGGATTTCCTGCGGATTGCCTTCGTGGATGGTTTCCGGCGGAGTAAAAAAGGTGTCTGACTTTTTCATCATTTCCTTGTTGCCCATTTTCTCGGCCTGGGCACGGCGGGCGACCGGGTTGCTGATCGGCGAGCGTGTGGCGATGTAAACGGCAGTGGCGTCGAGCTGCGGCGCTTCCGGCAGCGGGATTGCCGCGTATTTCGGATCGTTCGGTTTCATGCCGATCAGCTGGGCGATATGGCCGCCGCTGGAGCTGCCGAGAATGCCGAAATGGGTAACGTCGCCGTTCCACTCGCGGGCTTTGTGTTTGAGCCAGCGGATCGCGTAGTGGGCATCCTGAATGCAGGCCGGATAGGGGGCTTCATCGGACAGGCGCATGTCCGGGGATACCACCAGCATGCCGGCAGCAGCGATCGCGCGCGCCATCGGTTCATTGGCATAACGGTCCTTGCGGCTCCAGGCGCCGCCATGAAGATCAATCAGCACGGGGAAGGGGCCGGTGCCCTGGGGCTGGTAGATGCGGGCGATCAGCGTGCGCTTGGCCGTCTTGCGTACTTCCACTTCCCAGCATTTGACGGCGAACAGGTTGTCGGGATTGTAGGGGACAGTCATGGAAC
>JBIIZE010000126.1:0-6228 GCA_044346435.1 Burkholderiales bacterium | reverse complement strand
TTTTTTTGCGGCATGTGTCATTTGAAGTCTCCGTTGATTGAAATACATCCTCAAATGAACTGTTTGTATTGCTCGATTGCCACTTCTTAAACCGTTGAATTACTTGATAAGACTGATAAGACCGTAGGAAGTGCCAGATGTTTAATCTACTGCTGACCGAATTTAACACAAGAAAAGGTTTGTCAAGCCCGGAATAAATGCACAAAACGCATGGGCTTGCCTTAGGTTTACGGGTTTCATATTATGGATAACTATATAACATATTGTTTTTAAATGTTTTTTATCATTCTTGGCATAATAAAAGTTAACTAAAGTTTTCAATCTCCGAATCTTCTGAAGTAACCAAAGGTGCTAGCGTCGTTTTCTTTGCTGCGACCTCACAATGATCCGGAGACAGAATTAACCGCTCCTTGCCCCTAACGATCCACCCATGCACCTCAGCATACCCAACCTCAAAGACTTCTCCGTCCTGATCCACCCCGGCCTCAACGGCTCCGGCCCGGATCACTGGCACACCCACTGGGAACAGACCTTCCCCGATTTCGTCCGCGTGCAGCAGGCGGACTGGGACCATCCGGTCTAGGACGCGTGGGCCGCAACACGCCCTTCACCAGGCCGGAGGGCGCGCTGATCGATGTGAAGGTCGGCGCCATCGACGCGCCCTGCATTCCGCTGCCGGGTTGAGCGAGACCCGGATGCAGGCTTACCCTGTTGCAGGCTTACAATCGACTGATTCCAGTGTTCCGCAACTTCGCATTCCGCTTCCACCTGAAACTTCCGGACCTCCGATGACTGCAAACGATACCCACACCGCTCAAGCGTCCACCGGCAAACTGGTATTCCTCCACTATGATCAGGCCGGGCTGGATGCCGTCTATAACCAGTCGGCCTATGCGCCGCATTCGGAACATGTACGCACGCGGATGTCTCTCGCCAGCGCAGCAGTCCGGGCCAGGATCGGACCACCGCAAAGACATGCCTATGGCGACGCCCCGATCGAAGGCCTGGATGTCTATCCGGCAGCGGAACGCAACGCCCCGATTGTCGTATTCATCCACGGTGGCGCATGGAGAAGGGGGCTCGCCAGCCAGAACGCCTTCGCGGCGGAAATGTTCGTCAAGGCCGGCGCCCACTTCATCGTCCCCGATTTTTCCTGGGTGCAGGATGCCGCGGACAGCCTGAGGACGCTGGCGGACCAGGTTCGCCGGTCGCTGATCTGGGTCTACCGGAATGCCGGGAAACTGGGCGCGGATCGGAGTCGCATCTACCTGGTCGGCCATTCGTCCGGCGCTCACCTGGCCGCCGTGGCGCTGACCACGGACTGGCAGAAGGACTACGACCCCGCCCTCCCCGAAAACTTCATCCGCGGCGCCGTCCTGTGCAGCGGCATGTTCGACCTGCACCCGGTCAGGCTGTCTTCCAGAAGTTCTTACGTGAAATTCGACGACGACCTTGAGTTCAAGCTGAGCCCGCAGCGCCACCTTGAACGCATTGGCGCACCGGTCGTGCTGCTGTATGGCACACGGGAAACACCGGAGTTCCAGCGGCAGTCCATCGACTTTGACAAGGCTCTGCGGGACTCCGGGAAATCCTCCCGACTGGTCGTGGCAGAGGAATATGACCATTTCGAACTCAAGGAAACGCTCGCGAATCCGTACGGCCCTTATGGCCAGGCCGTGATGTCGCAGATTTTTCCGTAAACGATGACCGGGATACGTCAGTCCGATGCAGTTCGAAAGGCAGCACGGTGTTACTGGGTTACCGGGTCCGCACTACCCGGGGCAGCTCAGAGTCGAATTCTTTTCCAGCAATTCGACTCCGATCAACGTCACCACTTGAATCCGTTTCATGCAATCGCATTAAAAAAGCCACTGTAACGGTGGCTTTCTCATCCGGTTGAAGCAGCCTTTCCCCATCGTTATCCTTGGCAACAGAATCCTCCCACCACAAAGGCCACACCATAAAATTGCTCGAAGGCAAAACCGTCGCCATGACCGGCGGTGGCGGCGGGCTGGGTCTCTGTTACGGCGTCGCCATGGCCAAAGCCGGCGCCGCCATTGCGGTATCGGACATCAAGCGCCTGCTTGCCGCTGACTTTGTCTACCAGCCGGATGAATTCTCGAACGTGGTGGCGTTTCCCGCCAGCGACCTGTCGGCGCCGCTCAACGGCGAATTCATCAGTCTCGACCTGCACCGCTGATCGGGGGGGGCACCAGAGGTATTGCCCCCGGGCCTCAGTGGGCGACTCAGTGAACTAACTCGGTGGACTAACTCAGTGGACTGTGTAACCGCCGTCCATCACCAGCGCGTGGCCGCTCACATAGGCGGCATCCTTCGACACCAGAAAGGCCACCGCGCCTGCCACTTCCTCCACTGTGCCGAAGCGGCCGATCGGTAAATCGCGCGCTCGCTGCTCGAGTTCGCCGGGTTGGCGCCCGGCCATGAAACCTTCGGTGGAAATGGGGCCGGGGCACACGGCGTTGACCGAGATGCCTTCTGCCGACAGTTCCAACGCCATCGATCGCGTGAGCTGGATCAGGCCCGCCTTGGTGAGGTTGTACACCGCGCCGAACTTCGACGCGACGATGCCGAGCTGGCTCGCGATATGGACAACATGCCCGCCGCCCTGCGCGCGCATGATCGGCAGCACCGCCTGGCTCGCGAAAAACGGCGCGCGCAGATTGATCGTCATTAGCTGGTCGAAGTCATCGTGGGTGAAGGTGCCGAAGGCCTTGCGCGCGCGCAGGCCGGCGTTGTTCACCAGAATGTCGATGCGGCCCAAGCGCCGGTGGGCCGCGCCGATCATCGACTCGGCCTCGTCGGGATGCAACAGGTCATGCAGGCCCCACGCGACATCCGGCGCACCAGCACTGCGGCAGGCGGCGGCGGTTTGTTCCAGCTCGGCTTCGGTGCCCTCGGCGGCCAAATAAATCGACGCGCCCTCTGACGCCAGCCGCAGCGCGATCGCCTGGCCGATGCCGCGCGCCGCACCGGTGACCAGTGCCACTTTGCCGTTCAGACTTGCCACCTGCTCCCACCCCTTTCCGGTAATCACCCTGGGCCGGACATGCCGCCGTGTTCTGGCTGCGTGCCCGCCCGCAACGACTACTCAATCCTGATCAACCCCGGCCTCAACGGGAATTAATTGTAAATGAGGGTCAGTGCCAATAGGGCACCGGAGTCGATTTATTTCCTGCAGCGCCTCCCCGCCCGTCATTGCGGTATCGCCTAGAATGTCCGCATGAACCTCAACAACGATTTCACCGCACGCGTCGTGCAGCACGCCGCCGACGCCACCTGGACACCCTCACCCCTGCCCGGCGTAGACAGGCGCATGCTCGACCGCGTCGGTGATGAAGTCGCGCGCGCCACCAGCATCGTGCGTTACGCCGCCGGCTCCCGCTTTGATGAACATGTGCATCACGGCGGCGAGGAGATCCTTGTGCTTGATGGCGTGTTCTCGGATGAACACGGCGATTATCCGGCGGGCACTTATCTGCGCAATCCGCCGGGCACCCGCCATGCGCCGTTCTCGCGCGAAGGCTGCACGCTGTTCGTCAAACTCTGGCAGTTCGCGGCAAGTGATCTGAAGCCGATGCGCATTGCGACATCAACCGCCGCGTGGCGGCCCGGGCTGGTGCCGGGCCTGAGTGTGATGCCGCTGCATGAATACGACGGCGTCAGCACGGCGCTGGTGCGCTGGGCGCCGGATACGCAATTCAACATGCACATGCACCCCGGCGGTGAAGAGATCCTGGTGCTTGAAGGCGTGTTCCGCGATGAAGATGGCAGCTATCCCGCCGGCACCTGGCTGCGCAATCCGCGCTGGAGCCGCCACACGCCTTATACCGGCGCAGAGGGCGCGCTGATTTATGTGAAAGTCGGCGCCATCGATGCGCCGTTCATGCCGCTGCCGGCCGCAAGCCCACAAGCTGCCGGTACTCGCTGAAACCCGGCACGGTAATCTCAGTTCAGTTCGAACTCGCCGTTGATTTCGACGGCGATGCCGCGCGGCAGCGAGACATGGCCCACCGCGGAGCGCGCGTGTTTGCCGAACTCAGGACCCCACAGTTCGAAGAACAGGTCCGAGGCGCCGTCGATGACTGCCGGGTGCTGTAAAAAATCCGGCGTGCAATTACACATGCCGTACAGGCGCAACACGCGTTTCACGCGGTCGAGGCTGCCGCAGTGCGCCTTGATCGTCGCCATCATGGTGAGCGCCACCGCGCGTGCGGTGGCGTAGCCCTCTTCGACGGTGATGTCGACGCCGAACTTTCCGGTCTGCCGCACATCGGGCAGTTTCGGCAGGTCGAGGCCATGCCCCGAGAGCAGCAGCAGATTGCCCGACTGCGTGCAGCCGGTGCGGTTGTTCTTCGGGAACACGAAGGCCGGCGGCAGCGTGTAGCCCATGGCCTTCAACCGGGTTTCGATGGTGTCCATAGTTAAATATTTGTTTTAATTGATGTTTTTTGAAGGGCTACTGCGCCTTCATGCCGATGGCTTCGCCGAGCTTGCGCACACGCGTGATGTAGTCGGCAGCGAATTTCTCGAACACCGGCGGCGTGCTGGAGGCCGGTTCGGCGCCCAGGCTGTTCAGGCGCTCGCGCACTTCGGCGAGCTTCAGCACGCGCGCCATTTCCGTCGAAAATTTTTCACGCATCGCCAGCGGCATGCCGGCAGGCGCATACACGCCGAACCAGTCATCGCCTTCATAACCCTTGAGCCCCGCCTGCGCGATGCTCGGGATGCCGGGCAAGAAACGCGCACCGGCCGGCGACGTGGTCACCAGGATCTGCAGCTTGCCGGCCTTGGCCAGCGGGATCGCATTCGGGCCCGGCGCAAAGGCATACAGCACGCGACCGGTCATCGCTTCGGTCACCGCCTGCGGCGTACCTTTGTTGGGCACGTGGTCGGCTTTGATGCCGGCAAGGTAGGCCACCGCTGCCGCGTGCAGATGCGCCGTGCTGCCCACACCTGCCGAGGTGTAGAGAATGCCTTCCGGCTGTTTTTTCGCGTAATCGATCAACTGCTTCAGCGAAGAAAACCCGTGCGAGGCCGACACCACCATATAGCTGGGCGAAATCGCCATCTGGCCCACGCCCGAAAAATCCTTCACCGCGTCGTACGGCACGGTGCGGTCGATCGCTGAACGCACGGCGAAGGCGCTGGCCACCGCCATGAAGGTGCGGCCGTCGGGCTTCTGCTGCGTCACATGCTGCGCACCGATGACGCCGCCCGCGCCGACGCGGTTGTCGATCAGGATGTTGTTCTTCCATGCGTCGGCCATGTGCTTGGCGACGATGCGCATGATCACATCAGTGCCGCCGCCGGCGGCATAGGGCACAACGATGCGGATCTGTTCCGGCGGAAAATCCGCCGCCTGGACAGGTTGCACGGCCAGCGTGGCCACTGCGAGGGCCGCAAAGCCGGCGCGCAGCGCTTGGGGCATCTTGGGTGTGAGTTTCATGTGGGTCCTTTCCATGGAATGTATGCGCAGACACAAGCAAGGGGCCTGCCAGGTACTGCTATGACGGCACGTAAACCCAGAGATCGAGCATGACCACCGCGCCGGGGACGCCGAGTGCCGGGACTTCGATCGCCGAAAACGGCAGGTACTGCCCGGGGACCTGGTCCTGCCAGACCTGACAGGCGCCATTGAAGTCAGCGAGATCGGTGTGGAACTGCTGCACCCGCACCGCATTGGCCAGAGTCGTTCCCGCCTTGCGGCAGATGCGCTCGGCCTGCTCGAGCATATGCGCCATCTGCAGCTGGACTGCGCTGCCGAAGTGCGGCTGGCGGGGATCGATGCGCGCTTGTGGTGCCAGTGCACCGCTGTTGTCCACCGCCATCAACCCGGACAGGAACAACAGGTCGCCCGCACGGATCGCCTGCACGTGGCCGTCGAATGCGGTCGGCACGCCGGCATCGATGACCTGCTTTTTGGTGCGGCCGCCGCGGCGCACGCTGATGGTGTTGATCTCGATGCGCCCCTGCTCGCAAATGAAGCCCGGCGTCGACGTGGTGATGATGCTGGTGGCGGGAGGCGCTTTGCCGAAATGTTTTGTCCAGACTTCGTTGAAGGCCGGAATGTCATTGATGTCGCGCAGGTAGACCTGCGCCTTGACGACGTCGGCCAGCGTGTTGCCGATGGTGGCCAATGCGGGTTTCATTTTGCGCTCGATCAGAAATTCGGTTTCGAGCTTGATCGGCGTGCCTTTCCACAGATGC
>JBIIZE010000127.1:0-6228 GCA_044346435.1 Burkholderiales bacterium | reverse complement strand
TATGTCGAAGGTGTGCGCGGCGGGACCGGCGCCACGTTTGACTGGGCGCTGATTCCGCGTTCACTGCCCTTGCCGGTCGTGCTTTCGGGTGGCCTGGATGCGGATAATGTCGGGGCGGCAGTGCGGGCAGTGCGCCCCTCGGCCGTGGATGTTTCCAGTGGTGTCGAGTCGGCGAAAGGCATCAAGGATGCCGCCAAAATTGAAGCTTTCATGAACGGAGTACGCAATGCGGGTGTATGACTTGCCGGATGCCAAGGGCCACTTCGGACCTTATGGCGGCGTGTTCGTTTCGGAGACCCTGATCTCCGCGCTGGAGGATCTGAAGGCCGCTTATGCGCGCTACAAGGATGATCCGACGTTCAAGGCCGAGTTTGCCTATGAACTCAAGCATTACGTCGGCCGTCCCAGCCCGATTTATCACGCCCGCCGCTGGTCGGAGCATTTCGGCGGTGCGCAGGTTTACCTGAAACGTGAAGACCTGAACCATACCGGTGCGCACAAGATCAACAACGTGATCGGCCAGGCCCTGCTGGCACGCCATCTTGGCAAGCCGCGGGTCATCGCTGAAACCGGTGCAGGGCAGCATGGCGTGGCGACGGCGACGATCGCCGCCCGTTACGGCATGGAGTGTGTGGTCTACATGGGCTCCGAGGACGTCAAGCGCCAGGCGCAGAACGTCTACCGGATGAAACTGCTGGGCGCGACCGTCGTCCCCGTGGAATCCGGATCGAAGACCTTGAAGGACGCGCTCAACGAAGCGATGCGCGATTGGGTCACCAATGTCGAAAACACCTTCTACATCATCGGCACGGTGGCCGGACCGCACCCCTACCCGATGATGGTGCGTGATTTCCAGTCGGTGATCGGTCTGGAGGCGCGCGAGCAGATGCCGGAAATGATCGGTCGCCAGCCCGATGCGGTGCTGGCCTGTGTCGGCGGCGGTTCCAACGCCATCGGCATTTTTCATCCCTATATCGAGCACGAAAACGTGCGCCTGATTGGCGTCGAGGCTGCGGGTTACGGGCTGGAAACGGGTAAACACTCGGCGACATTGTGCGCCGGCCGTTCCGGTGTGCTTCACGGCAATCGCACCTATCTGCTGCAGGATGACAACGGCCAGATCATCGAGACGCACTCGATTTCGGCGGGCCTCGATTATCCCGGCGTCGGTCCCGAACATGCCTGGCTCAAGGACAGCGGTCGCGCCGAGTATGTTGCGGTTACTGACGATGAAGCCCTTGAAGCCTTCCATAAACTGTGCCGTCTTGAAGGCATCATCCCGGCACTGGAATCCAGTCATGCGCTGGCTTATGCGGCAAAACTTGCGCCGCGCATGCGCAAGGACCAGATTCTGCTGATCAACCTGTCCGGCCGTGGCGACAAGGACATGCATACCGTTGCCGAAAAGTCCGGACTGAAGTTCTGACCGGCCATCCCAGAACAAGAAATCTTCCGATGTCCCGTATCGCAGCCAGGTTCGACAAACTCAGAAAAGAGGGCCGCAAGGCCCTGATCCCTTTTTTCACTGCAGGCGATCCTGATCGCCCCAGCTGTGTGCCGCTGATGCATGCGCTGGTTGCCGGCGGCGCCGATGTGATCGAACTCGGTGTCCCGTTCTCCGATCCGATGGCCGATGGTCCGGTGATCCAGCGTTCCAGCGAACGCGCGCTGATGCATGGCGTGTCCCTGCACGATGTGATCAACTGGGTCGCCGAGTTCCGCAAGACCGATACCGAAACGCCTGTCGTGTTGATGGGGTATGCCAATCCGATTGAATCCATGGGCCTTGAGATTTTTGCCAAGGCCGCCAAGGCAGCCGGTGTCGACGGTACGCTGGTGGTTGATTACCCGCCGGAAGAGGCCGAGGCGCTGGTTTCTACTCTCGATCGCGCAGGACTCGAGACCATATTCCTGTTGTCACCGACGACGTCGGATGCGCGGCTGAAACAGGTGGCAGAGCTGGGTCGGGGTTATCTGTATTACGTATCGCTGAAGGGTGTCACCGGTGCGGCCAATATCGATATTGGCGATGTGGCAAAGCGTCTTGAGCGCATCCGCAGCTTTACCAAATTGCCGGTCGGTGTGGGTTTTGGTATCCGTGACGGCAAGACGGCGCATGCGATTTCGCAGGTTGCCGATGCCGTGGTGATCGGCAGTCGTCTGGTGCAGGAAATTGAATCCGCACCGAAGGAAGCCCCGGCCAAAGTTCAGAGCTTTATGGCGGGCATCCGTGCCGCGATGGATGTGGCGGAATGAGCAGTTGGCTGCAGAAACTGCTGCCGCCGCGCATCAAGCGCGATTCCGGCGTGCCGAAAAAAGCCGTACCCGAAGGACTGTGGAGCAAATGTGATTCCTGCGAGGCGGTTCTTTATCGTACGGATCTCGAAAAAAACCTTTTTGTCTGTCCCAAGTGCAGCCATCACAACCGCGTTTCGGCGCGAGAGCGGCTGGACTGGCTGCTCGATATGGAAGGACGTTACGAAATCGGCGTTGAAGTCACGCCGGTGGACAGCCTGAAATTCCGCGACAGCAAGCGTTATCCCGATCGCCTGGCCGCCGCACGCGCCGATACCGGCGAGGAAGATGCGCTGGTGGTGATGCAGGGCGCGATCAAGGAAATCCAGGTTGTGACGGCTGCCTTTGAATTCGGTTTTCTCGGGGGGTCAATGGGGTCGGTGGTCGGTGAGCGTTTTGTGCGCGGCGTTCAGGTCTGCGTTGAGCAACGGTTGCCATTCATCTGCTTCACGGCGACCGGCGGTGCGCGCATGCAGGAGGGCCTGTTCTCGCTGATGCAGATGGCGAAGACCTGCGCGGCGCTGACCCGGCTTTCTGATCAACGTCTGCCTTTCATCTCGGTACTGACCGATCCGACCATGGGTGGCGTCTCTGCCAGTTTTGCGATGATCGGTGATGTGGTGGTCGCCGAACCCAATGCGCTGATCGGTTTTGCCGGACCGAGGGTGATCGAGCAGACCGTGCGGGAAACTCTGCCCGAGGGTTTCCAGCGCGCCGAGTTCCTGATGCAGAAGGGCGTGCTCGACATGATTGTCGACCGCCGGCAGATGCGCGATACGCTGGCGCGGCTGCTGACGCTGCTGCTCAAGCAGCCGGCACCGTCGGCCTGAAGCTGAAACCCGGTGCCCTGTGGCCCGGAATGCGTCAACTCCCCGAAATGACAAATCCGGTAACGCTGTCCGACTGGCTTGAATACATCGAGCGCCAGCACCCGCAGAGCATCGCGATGGGGCTGGATCGGGTCAATATTGTCCGCGACGCGCTGCAGCTCAAACCGGCATTTCCGCTGATCACCGTCGGCGGTACCAACGGCAAGGGATCCGCCTGCCGTTTTCTGGAGTCGATCCTGACGCATGCCGGCTATCGCGCCGGTGTTTATACCTCGCCGCACCTGGTGCATTACAACGAGCGGGTGCGCATTGCCGGACGCGATGCGGATGACGCCGATCTGATCCGTGCGTTTGCGGCAGTCGAACAGGCGCGTGTTGCCACCGGTGTGGCGCTGACCTATTTCGAATTCGGTACTTTGGCGGCGGTCTGGCTGTTTGCCGAACGCAAAGTCGATGTCGCGGTTCTGGAGGTCGGCCTCGGCGGCCGTCTTGATGCGGTGAATGCCTTTGATGCCGATGCGGCGGTGCTGATGAGCATCGGTCTGGATCACATGGAATATCTTGGCGATACGCGCGAGGCCATCGGTGCCGAAAAGGCGCCGATTTTCCGTGCAGGACGTCCGGCGATTTGCGCTGATCCTGAACCGCCGGCTTCGGTGCTGCAATATGCGGCGGCGATTGGCGCTGAACTGCTGCTGATCGGGCGTGATTTCAGTTATGAAATGCAGCAACAGCAGTGGCGTTACCGCGGTCCGGGCGGCAACCGCCATGGCCTGCCGCCACCGGCCTTGCGCGGCACATTCCAGTTGGCCAATGCCAGCGCTTGTATCGCCGCACTGGATGCGCTGCGCGAACGGATTCCCGTGAGTGCAGGCGATATCCGTGCGGGACTGGTATCGGTGGAGAATCCCGGACGGTTTCAGGTGCTTCCGGGGCGCCCCGCCGTGATTCTGGATGTTGCCCACAATCCGCATGCGGCTGAGGCGCTGGCGCTGAATCTGGTGCAGATGACGGGCTATCGCGAGACGATTGCGGTATTTTCCATGCTCAAGGACAAGGATGTCGCCGGTGTCGTGCGACTGTTGCGCGGTCACATTGATCACTGGCTGGTGGCGCCGCTGGACGGTCCGCGGGGCATGAGTGCCGAGGCGCTGGCGCAATGTCTGCATGATGCCGGTGTCAGTGGCGACGTCGTAAGGTGCAAAAACATTGAAGAAGCCTGTGATCGCGCGTACCGGAAGGCAGGAGATGGTGATAGAATTTTGGCCTTCGGATCGTTTCTTACCGTAGCCGCAGCGATGACCGCATTCCGCAATCGCCGGCCATAGTAAAAATCGTTATTAATCAATAAGTTACTTCGTTTACTGCGTATCAAAGCATGGCGAGAAACGTTAGCGACGAAGAACTCCAGCTGAAAAAGCGCGCACGCCGCCGTCTGGTGGGTGCGATCGTCCTGGTCACAGCCGTGGCCGTGGTCCTGCCGATGGTTCTGGACTCCGAGCCCAAGCCGGTCAGCCAGAACATCAATATCCAGATTCCTTCGCCCGATGCCGGCGTGTTGTCCTCGTCGCCGACGCCTCTGAAGCCGGTTGATCCTGTGGCTGCGCCGAAGGCTGAAACCAAACCCGAAGCAGCGGCTGAGCCTGCGGTTCCGGTCAAAGAAGCCAAGCCCGAGCCGGTGGTTGCGGCGAAGCCTGAAGTGAAGTCGGAAGCGAAGCCCGAAGTCAAAGCCGAAACCAAACCGCCGGAACCGAAGTCGGAAGTGAAAGCCGAGCCCAAGCCGGAACCGAAAGCGGAGCCCAAGGCCGAGGCGAAAACGGAAGCGGCCAAACCGGTGGCCAAGGCTGAGCCGAAAACGCAGACGGCTGCCAAGACCGAGCCGGCCAAGGCCAAGGACAGCAAGGAAAAACCCAAAGCGGCCCCGACCGGCGGCTTTGTGATCCAGGTTGCAGCCTTGTCGGATACCGCCAAAGCCAAGGAAATGCAGGCCAAGATCGCCGGTGGCGGGCTGAAGGCTTATACGGAAGTGGTGCAGACTTCGAAGGGGCCGGTGACGCGGGTGCGTGTCGGACCCTATAACAGCCGTGAAGCTGCCGAGAAGGCGCGTCCGCAGTTGCAGAAGCTGCAGCTCGACGGCAAGGTTGTTCCCCGGTAACGATGACGCTGATCGACTATGTGGTGCTCGCCATCGTCGGTTTCTCGGTTCTGCTCAGTGTCCTCCGCGGTTTTGTCCGTGAACTGCTGGCGCTCGCGGCATGGGCGATCGCTTTTATCGCCGCGCGGCTGTTCGGTGGTGACCTCGCGGCAATCATGCCGGCGGAAATTCCCGGTGAAGAACTGCGCTGGCTCGCCGGTTTTGTCACGTTGTTCCTGTCAGTGCTGCTGGTGATGAGCCTGATTGCTGTGGCGGCCTCGCAGCTGATCAAAAGCGCCGGGCTTAGCGTGGAAGACCGGATGCTCGGCGCCGTGTTCGGCTTGGTGCGCGGTGCGGCGGTGGTGATTGCGCTGGCGTTGCTGGCCGGCGCCACGTCGCTGCCCAAACAGCCGGTGTGGCGCGAAGCCGCGCTGCGGCCGCTGCTGGAACTGGTTGCATTGGGCGTCAAGGGCTGGCTGCCGCCGGCGCTGGCGCAACATATCAAGTACGGCTGAGGAAACGCGCCATGTGCGGAATCGTTGGAGTCGTTGCCCGTAGTCCCGTCAACCAGGTGTTGTATGACGGCCTGCTGGTATTGCAGCATCGCGGACAGGATGCCGCCGGCATCGTCACCGCGGATGGCGCCAGTTTTCACATGCACAAGGGCGGCGGCATGGTGCGCGACGTGTTCCGCACCCGCAACATGCGCAGTCTCGCCGGACATGCCGGCATCGGGCACACCCGTTATCCCACCGCAGGCTCGGCCTGGTCGGCAGCGGAGTCACAGCCGTTTTACGTCAATTCGCCCTTCGGCATCGTGCTCGGCCATAACGGCAACCTGACCAATTCCGAGCAGCTCAAAAACGATTTGTTCCGCCTCGACATGCGTCACGTCAATACGGAATCGGATTCGGAAGTGCTGCTCAATGTGCTGGCGCATGAACTTGCCGCCAACACTTCCAATTACAA
>JBIIZE010000124.1:0-6277 GCA_044346435.1 Burkholderiales bacterium | reverse complement strand
CAACAACCTCGACTCCGATTATTGGCGCATCCGCAGCGCGCAGTGGGAAAAAATCACCGTCCCGGTATTCAGTGCCGGCAACTGGGGCGGTTTCTCCTTGCATCTGCGCGGCAATATCGAAGGTTTCGTCAATGCCGCAGCCAAACACAAAAAACTGCGGGTGCACACCGGTTCGCATTTTCACCCCTTTCATGCCGAAGAAGGCCGTATCGACCAGCTGCGCTGGTTTGATTACTGGTTGAAGGGCATCGACACCGGCATCATGGATGAACCGCCGGTGAAGATCGAAATCCGCACCGGCGGCAGCACCCAGCCGTACGAGTTACGCTTTGAAAACGAATGGCCGCTGAAACGTACGCAGTGGACCAAAATGCATCTCAATATCGAGCGAGCGCAGGGCACTGACATCGACAGCGTCGAAGGTTCGATGACGACGCAGGCACCCGCAAAGGAATCCAAGCTCAGTTACTCCGCGAGCGGTGTGACCAAGGCCGGTGTGGCGTCTTCATCAACCGCACTGATGCTGGCGGCGCAGAACAAGATGGGCGTGGCTTTTGAGACGCCGCCGCTGAAGGAAGACACCGAGGTCACCGGTCCGCTGATGCTCAACCTGTGGGTGTCGAGCTCGACTGAGGACATGGACATCATGGTGACATTGCGCAATATCGATGCCGACGGCAAGGATGTCTGCGAAGTCGGACAGCAGGGACAGTCGGTGACCAAGGGCTGGCTGCGTGCTTCGCACCGCAAGCTCGATCCGGAGCGTTCGCTGCCGTACCGGCCCTTCCATGCGCACAACGAGCGGCAGTGGCTGTCGCCCGGCGAGATCGTCGAGTGTCAGATCGAAATCTGGCCGACCTGCATGGTGTTCAGGAAGGGGCACAAGATCCGTATCGACATTCAGTCGCGCGACGGCGCCGGCAGCCAGATGTACGGTCACTATCACGCCGATTACAACCTGGGTGCGGAAAACACCATTTATTCGGGCGGCGACAAACCGTCTTATCTGCTGCTGCCGGTCATTCCGGCGAAGTAGCAGCGGCAATAACCTTTTTATTCATTGCAATCACGGAGTTTGCAGGGCATGGCCAATACCACCATTAATGGCATCAAGATCAATTACGAAATCGTTGGCAAGGGCACGCCGCTGCTGATGTTTGCGCCGGGCGGTCATACTGAGCTGCTGACCGCATTCGGCTTTGTGGGATGTGCTGCCACCGCACCGGAATGGGCAGAATGTGCTGGAGCAGATTCTCAAATTCAAGTCCAAACTCGGTCTGTAGTCAAAAATAACAGGAGGAAAAACATGTTCATGCAAAAAACCGCAATCGCCGTCTCGCTGTTGCTTGCCAGCAGCACCGTTTTTGCCGCGCAGGCCAAAGGCGGCAGTGATTTTCCGAACCGGCCGATTCGCATCGTTGTCGGCTTCACGCCCGGCGGTCAGCCCGATATTTTTTCGCGCCTGATCGGCGGCAAGCTGGGGGAGGCGCTCGGCCAACCCGTCGTGGTGGACAACCGTCCCGGCGCCGGCGGTGCTATCGGTACCAAGATCGTGGCGGATTCCAATCCCGACGGCCACACCTTGCTCGGCGTTTCGTCCTCGCACGTGATTGCGCCTGCTGTACGCAAATTGAACTACGATCCGATCAAGGATTTTGCCGGTATTACCCAGATGTACAGCTCGGCCTATCTGCTGGTGGTGCCGCCGAGCCTCGGCGTTAAAACCGCCCGTGATCTGATTGCGATGGCCAAGGCCAAACCCGGCGCACTGAACTTCGGTTCCGCGGGTACCGGCAGCGGCACGCATTTCGCCGGTGAGGTATTCAAGGATGCGGCGAAGATCGACGTCGTGCATGTGCCGTACAAAGGCATCCCCGAGGCGATGAACGACACGATGACCAACCGCGTGCAGTTTTTCATGGCCCCGGTCGCCTCACTGGCCAGCCTGGTGCGCGACGGGCGACTGGTCAGCCTGGGCGTGACTTCGCTCAAACGTTCGACCGTTTATGCGGACATTCCGACACTGGCGGAATCAGGGCTGCCGGGTTTCGAGTTTGAATCCTGGGGCGGCATGGTCGCACCGGCAAAAACACCGCGCCCGATCATCACGCGGCTGAATCGCGAGGTGGGCGCAGCTCTGGGTGCTCCTGACGTTCAGCAGCGCATGCGCGCGCTGGGAGCCGAGCCGGTCGCAACGACACCCGAAGCCTATGATCGCCGGATCGCTGCTGAAATTGCCAATATCGGCGCCATCGCACGGCGCGCCGGCATCACGCCGCAATGATGACGCTGAAATAAAAGGGAACGCAGAATGTCCAATGCTTTGTTTCTCGACGAGGCCTGCGTCCGGCAGCTCGTCACGATGGAGGATGCACTCGGTGCGGTAGAGGAGGTTTTCGGTGCACAGGGCCGTGGCGGCGTGTTCAACGTGCCGCGCGTGCGCGCGCCGGTAAAGGGCGGCACGCTGCGCATTACCGCGGCGGTGCTGTCGTACCGCGGCTATTACGGCGTCAAGGTGTCGAGTACTGCGGTGTTTCACAGCAATGCCGGACGCATGTTCTGCCTGTATCGCGAGGAGACCGGTGAGCTCTGTGCGGTGGTGCAGGTATTCGCGATGGGCGCCTTGCGCACCGGTGCGGCCAGCGGCATCGCTACCAAATACCTGGCCAATCCCGATGCGGCTGTGCTTGGCGTTCTGGGTTCGGGGCGACAGGCGCGCACTCAGGTTGATGCGGTCTGCGCAGTGCGTCCCATCAGCGAGATCCGGGTCTGGAGCCCGCGTGCGGCGAGTCGTGAAGCCTTTTGCGCCGACGTAAAAAAAGTCAATAAAATCAATGCTATACCGGTATCCTCCGAGGAGGAGGCGGTTCGCGGCGCGGATGTGCTGATTACGGCGACGACATCAACGTCACCAGTCGTGCAGGGCGCCTGGCTGAAACCCGGGGTGCATATCAATGCCATCGGCGCCAATTTCGAGCACCGGCGCGAACTGGACAGCGCGACAGTTGCTGCGGCGAAATTCATTGCCACTGACGATACCGAGCAGGTGCGTTATGAATCGACGGACCTGGCCGTGCCGGTCAGCGAAGGCCTGCTGTCGTGGGAACAGGTGCACAGCCTTGGTGATGTGGTGGCCAGCAAGATCAAAGGCCGCAATGCCCGCGATGACATCACGCTGTTCAAATCGCTGGGCGTGGCGATCGAGGATGTCGCGCTGGCGGCACGTGCCTACGAAAAGGCGCTGAAGCTCGGCGTCGGCATGACGCTGCCCGATTTGACCCGCTGAAATACAAGACAGGAAAACGACAGAAAGAATCTGCATGACACGCATTCCCCCTGTAGAACCCGATAACGAACCGGCGGAACTGAAGCCGGTGTTTGATCAGTTGCGTGCGACGCGCGGCCGGGTGCCCGGCATGTACCGCACGCTGGCCCATCAGCCGGCGGTGCTGGCGGCGCACCGCGCCTATTTTCATGCGGCGCTGGATGCCGGCGTATTGCCGCGGCCGTTCAAGGAGAAAATTGCCTGGCGTGTCGCCCGCCTGCGGGGCTCCGACTACTCAGGCGCCTCGCACCGGAGTTACGCGCTGAAGCACGGTGTTACCGAGGCGGAACTCGCGATCATTGACCGCGGGGATTACGCCAAACTGCAGCCGCGCGAAATGGCTGCACTGACGTTTGCCGAGGCGATGGTCAGGGGGCAGGGCAAGGTCAGTGATGCGGTATTCGGCGGATTGCAGACGCATTTTAATGCCGCTGAAATCGTCGAGATTGCGACTCTGGTTGGCATCATGGAGTTGGCGTCGTCGCTGGGCGCGGTTTTTGAGCTTACGGCTGATTGATCGCGATAGTTTTCCGGTTCACCGTTTGGTTTCGCAGAGTCTCCCGGCGACAGCCGTGTTCCGGGCTTTTGATGGGGGTAGCGTAAAATTGCGCGATGAAGCCGCCCAAACGCCTGCAGTCCCTGATTGAAGAAGGTCTGATTGACTCCGTCGTGCGGCAGTTGATGAGCGGCAAGGAGGCCACGGTTTACGTAGTGCGCAGCGGCGGCGAGACGCTCTGCGCCAAAATCTACAAGGAAGCCACCCATCGCAGCTTCCGTCAGGCCGTCGATTACACCGAAAACCGCAAGGTCAGAAATTCCCGGCAGGCCCGCGCCATGGCCAAAGGCACGCGCTACGGCCGGCAGCAGCAGGAAGCGGTCTGGCAGCGTGCCGAAGTCGATGCCCTGTACCGGCTGGCCGACGCAGGCGTTCGCGTGCCTGCGCCGATCAACTTCCTCGACGGCGTGCTGCTGATGGAGCTGGTGGTCGATGAACAGGGTGAAGTCGCACCGCGGCTCAACGATGTCCTGCTGACCGCGGAGCAGGCGCATGAATATCACGCGATGTTGCTGACCCAGGTGATTCGCATGCTGTGCGCCGGCGTCATTCATGGCGACTTGTCGGAATTCAATATCCTGCTGGCGGCGGATGGCCCGGTGATCATCGATCTGCCGCAGGCGGTGGACGCCGCAGGCAACAACCACGCCTGCCGCATGCTGCTGCGCGACGTCATCAATCTGCGGGATTTTTTCGGCCGTTACGCGCCGGACTTGCTGGTTACCGATTACGGTCCCGAAATCTGGGACCTTTACGAGCGCGGCGTGTTGACGACTGATGCAGTGCTCACCGGCAGCTATGAACGGAAATCCGGTTCGGTGGATTTGAGCAGCGTCATGCGCGAAATTGACGATGCTCGCGCCGAGGAGAACGCCCGCCTGATGCGCATGCAGGAGGCGGGCTGACGGCAGGTCTGGCGAGACCTGACGTCAGCGTTTATTTTTGAGCGTCTTTGGCAGTGTCCTGGATTTTTTCACCGGCCTTTTCGATTTTTTCGCCGGCTTTCTCTACCGCATTGTCCATGGCTTTGCCTGCACGCTCAGCCGGACCTTCCTGCTTCTGGCAGGCCGACAGGCCGGCAATCAGGGCGCCCGATACCAGGGTCGTCATTACCATTTTGCCGAATGTGATCATTAGGACCTCCTTGAACCTGCCGGGCTGAATTGCCCTGAGGTGAGGGTATTGTCGTTGATTCGGCCTCAGCCCGGGGTTCCTTGATCCGCTAGCGGATGCTGCGGGGGATTATTCCGCCTTGATGTTGGCTTCGCGAATGACCTTGCCCCAGCGATCGTTTTCCGCGCGAAGGAATTCTCCGGTCTGCTCCGGCGTGCCGGTGGCGACATCGCCACCCATCCCGGCGAATTTTTCACGCATGTCCGGTGCGGACATGGCTTTCACCGATTCGGCATTCAGGCGCTCAATGATCGGACGCGGCGTGCCGGCCGGAGTCATGATGGTGTACCAGTTGATGGCGATCAGACCCGGCAACCCCGCTTCTTTCGAGGTCTGCACATCGGGAATTGAACTGTTGCGTTTGTTGTCGAGAATCGCCAGTGCGCGCATGCGGCCGGATTGCACAAAAGGCACGGCGCTGGAAATCACCACGATCACCATATCGACATCCCCGCTGAGTGCGCCGGCAATGCCCAGCGTTGCGCTCTTGTAGGGCACATGGGTGAACTTGATTTTGGAAAACGATTGCATCAGTTCCGCGGCCAGGTGATTGGCCGAGCCGAAACCGCCGGAGCCGTAGGCGATATTTCCCGGTTTGCTGCGGGCGATGGCAATCAGTTCGCGCATGTTTTTCGCCGGGACCGAGGGGTGAACGATTACCACATTGGGGATGGTCGCCAGCAGTGCCACCGGTGCGAAATCGCGAATGGGGTCGAAACCGGATTTGGGGTTGAGGTGCGGGTTGGTCAGCAGCGGAACTGCGCCGATCAGCAGTGTGTAGCCGTCGGCAGGCGATTTGGCTGCTGCGACATAACCGATGTTGCCGGTCGCCCCAAGACGGGGTTCGGGTACGATCTGCTGGCCCAGTGCAGTCGACAGCTTGCCGGCTACCAGGCGCCCGACGGTTTCGGTGCCGCCGGCGAAGGGCAGGATCATGCGGATCGGTTTGCTCGGATAGTTCTGCGCCATTGCGTTGCCCGTGAACAGCATGGCGCAGAGCGGCAGCAGGGTGGCGCGGATGGCGGAACGGCGGATTGCAAAAAACATGATCGGAATCTCCTCGTGTTAAACAGCGCGCAGCGCTGATTTATTGTTGTTCCTGCTCGTGGTCGCTTTCGACCAGCGCCCAGACGCGTTTGAACGGTCCGCGGCTTTTGAGCAGTTCGCCGCCGGCGTCGGCCGCCAGTTTTTCATCAATCCAGATCGGCTTGCCCATGCTGGCC
>JBIIZE010000185.1:0-4912 GCA_044346435.1 Burkholderiales bacterium | reverse complement strand
GCCTTCGTTTGCTGCAGCCGACAGGCGCGGATCAGCGGCAAGCCCGAGATAGTCATTCGAGCAGAAGGCCAGGTATTCACGTCCGTCGACCGTGACGCGCGCGCGCTGCGGCGACTCGAGCAGGCGCCGCGAGCGGCGCAGGCCGCCCGCTTCGCGTTCCGCCAGTTCAGCGGCGAGCTCGGCGTGCAGTGACACGGGAGGCAATACCCCGTCCGGCAGTGTCAGGCGGGATTCAGCGGCTTGAGGCCGAGACGCGCAAACAGCGCACGGTCGTTTTCAACGTCGGGATTGCCCGTGGTCAGCAGTTTTTCACCATAGAAAATCGAATTCGCGCCGGCGAGAAAACACAGCGCCTGCACACCGTCGCCGAGTTCCTGACGACCGGCCGACAGGCGCACAAAGGCCTTGGGCATGGTGATGCGCGCGCAGGCGATGGTGCGCACGAACTCCAAGGGATCCAGTTTGTCCGCGCCATGCAGCGGCGTGCCCGGCACCTGCACCAGATTGTTGATCGGCACCGATTCCGGATACGGATCCATATTCGCCAGCTGTGCGATCAGCGTCGCACGCGCCTTTTGCGTCTCGCCCATGCCGACGATGCCGCCGCAGCAGACATGCATGCCGGCCTCACGCACCTGGCTCAGCGTGTCGATACGGTCTTCGTAATCGCGGGTGGTAATGACGTTTTTGTAATTGTCTTCGGCGGTATCGATGTTGTGGTTGTAATAATCGAGACCGGCGTCGCGCAACTGATCGGCCTGGCCGGGCTTCAACATGCCCAGCGTCGCGCAGGTTTCCATGCCGAGACCGCGCACGGCCTTGACCATGGCAACTACCTTGTCGAGGTCGCGCTGTTTCGGACCGCGCCATGCCGCACCCATGCAGAAACGCGTCGCACCATGTTCCTTCGCCGTGCGTGCTGCAGCGACCACCTCATCCACCGACAACATGTCCTGATTTTCGACACCGGTCTGATAACGCGCCGCCTGCGGGCAATAACCGCAATCTTCGGAACAACCGCCGGTCTTGATCGACAGCAGCGTCGACAACTGCACCGCATTGGCGTCGAAGTTTTCGCGATGCACCTGCTGTGCCCGGAACAGCAGATCGTTGAACGGCAGCGCGAACAGTGCCTCGATTTCAGCCACAGTCCAGTGAGTCGTCGGCACCGGTTTGTCGGCGGCAGTGGCCCTGCGTTCGTTGATGGGATTGTTGACAGGCAAAGTATCCATGGCGCTCTCAGAAATTATTCAATTAAATCATATACTTAATATTCATATCGTCGCAGATGCGCGATTATTTGTCAAATTGGAGCGAACGTTTACTTAACAGGTGGCGGCCTGCTGCCGCGGCACTTTTCGCCTCGCACTGCCTGCTCTGCGACGATCCCGCACCGGCGCGCGGCCTGTGTGATGACTGCTGGTCGGAACTACCCTGGCTGGATGGTTCCGGTTGTCTGCGCTGCGCCCATCCGCTGCCCAGCCCCGGCATCTGCGGTCGATGCCTCGACGAACCCCCGCACTTCGATCGGGTGATCGCCGCCACGCGTTACGGCTTTCCGGTCGACGGCCTGATTCAGGTCTGCAAATACGGCGGCCGGTTGTCTGCCGTTCGCGCGCTGGCGGAAATACTACGGCAGCATCCGCCGCAACAAGCCGATCTGATCGTGCCGATGCCGCTGTCGACGTTGCGCCTGCGGGAACGCGGATTCAATCAGGCCCTCGAACTGGCACGCTCTGCCGCCTTCGCGACAGGAGCACCCGTTGATGCGGCGCTGTGCGTCAAAACACGCGAGACCTCGCCGCAAACCCGTCTGCCGTGGAAGGAACGCCGCAAAAACATCCGCGGCGCTTTTGTCGTGCTTGGGGACCTCACCGACCGCCACATCGTTGTGGTCGATGACGTGCTCACCACCGGCGCGACACTGAACGAACTGGCGCGCAACCTCAAGCGCGCGGGCGCGGCGTCGGTGACCGGGTGGGTTGTGGCCCGTACGGTGGCATCAGACGGGTCCGCAGCCTGAGCATCATTCAGCGCAGGCGCTGGTCGGCGTAGTTCTGCAGTTCCGGAGACAGATTGCCGCTGGCCTTGGCACGGCGGAAAGCTTCCTGGGCTTCGGTATTGCGGCCCAGCGCTTCCAGCGACATGCCCATGCCGAGCAACCACACCCCGTTATTCGGTCGAATGCGCAAGGCACGATCAAAAAAATCCACGGCTTCCGCGTGTTTTTTCTGCCGCTGCAGTAATCCCGCGTAGAAGCCGGAGAAGTCGGCACTGTTGCCGGCGTATTCCGCGCTGCGCGCCAGCGTCTGCACGGCAGCATCCAGTTCCCCGCGCTCGACATGCAATCGCGCTGCCATCATCGCAAACCCGAACTGGGCCGGAGCGACCTGCAAGCCCTCCTGCAACACCAGCATCGCATCGGCAGGCAGCCGCGCATCGATCAACACCCCGGCAAGCGCCTGCCGCGCGGCATGGTATGCGGGATCCAGTTGCAAGGCCGCCTCAAACGCAGACCGTGCTTCGGGCAATCGGCCCTGCTGCAAGGCGGTGGCACCACGTGAATACTCCACCTCGGCACGCTGCCGCGGCGTCTGCTCCCGCAAGCGCTTGTCGATTCCGCCTGAGGTGCTGGCCGCGGGCGGCTTGGCCACCGACTTGACCACCGGTGCGACCGCAACCGCCGGAACATTTGCCGCAACCTGCGGAGCCGTTTCACGCACAGGCGCAACTGGCGTTTCCCGCACCGGTTCCGCTGGCGTCGCGGAACGCGCCGCCAGCGGCGGTTCGCCTCGAGGGCTGGCCCACGATGGCGGCTCGTTGACGATGATCGATTCCGCGCTAATGCCTGTCGGCGCCGTCGCATCAGCCGGCGACTCCGCAGTTTTCGGAGTCTGCGCCAGATCCAGACTCATCTGACGGGTCACACCCTCGGCGTGCCGCCGCTCGATTTCCTCGCTGCTCGGAATCATTGACGGCTTTGCCAATCCCGGCAGCCCCTTGTACCACCACAGTCCGCCCGCGAGCACGGCAAGAAGTGCCGCGACCACTCCGGCAATCAGCGCCGGCGACATCACATTCTCGCTTGCAGCGCCCCCCGGCAAGGCACGCACATGGTCGGGTATGCGGTTTCGCTCATCACCTGAAGCGCGGCGGCGCTCCAGATCAAGCAGCATCTGATTGATCACGCTCATGGCAGCCAGTCCATTGACAATACAACCGCCACGACGCCGGCCAAAGCCAGCAGCGCGGCCATAACGAGCAGCCGGTAGCGCCTGCCGCCTGTGGCGGGCGTATCCGCAGCCGCGCTGCGTACATGCCGCGGCAACACCTGCTGCATGCCCTCTCCAAAAGCCAGCAACAGCGACTTGTGGGCCATGATATTAATCAGGCGCGGCACCCCGCCACTGGCACGGTGCAGACGCCTTACGGCAGCCGGCACAAACAGCTGACTGCCGCGATAACCGGCGACACGCAGCCGGTGCGACAGATAATGTTCAACCTCTTTTTCCTTCAGCATCGACAACCGGTACTGAAAAGTAATGCGCTGGCGCAGCTGCCGGATCGCGGAATGCGCAAGACGCTGGTCGAGTTCGGGCTGCCCGAACAACACCACCTGCAACAGCTTGCGCTTCTCGGTTTCCAGATTGGTCAGCAGACGCAATGCTTCCAGCGTTTCCTGAGGCATGGCCTGCGCCTCGTCGAGGCAGACCACCACGGTCTTGCCCTGTCGCGCAAAATTGAGCAGTGCGCGCGAAAGCTCCTTGAGCAGATGATGCTGGTCGGCTTCACGCGGCAACGGGATGCCGAGCTCGTCAGCCAGGGCGAACATCAGCGTGCGCGGCTCAAGATAGGGATTCGGAATATAGGCAGAGACAAAACGGGAATCGAGGGTGGCCAGAAACCGCCGGCACAGCAGCGTTTTGCCGGTACCGACTTCGCCGGTAACTTTCATGAACCCCTCGCCGTTGCGTGCAGCAACGAGCAGGGTATTCAAGGCCTCCTGATGGGAGTTGCAGGCGTAGGCGAAACTGGTGTCCGGCGTGATGCCGAACGGGGGTTCACGCAGACCGAAATGCGATTCGTACATGGCCCAAGCGTATCACCGTTGCGGCTCCGGCGGCGGCGCAGTCATGGCCCTGATGCGCTCTCTCGTCTGGTTGAGGTCTTCCTGCCAGCTGCGGTCATTGTAAATGATCGTCGGCTTGAGCAGGATCACCAGCTCGCTCTTGGTATTGCTGGAGTCGCGCTGACGGAACAGGCCGCCGATGCCCGGCGCATCGCCGACGCCGGGAACCTGGCTGCGTTCACTGGTGGACTGCTGCCGCATCAGACCGCCGATGGCGACAATGTTGCCGTCGGTGACGCGAACGATGGTATCGGTTTCATTGACGTCGCTGGAAGCCAGCGGCAGCGTAAATGATCCGAGCGAGCCCAGATCGATGATCTTGCGGCGTTCGACGACGTTGCTCACCGACGGGTGCACATGAAGAATGATGCTGTTGCCGTCATCGATCTGCGGCGTCACATCAAGCGCAATACCCGAGAAAAACGGCGCCACGGTAATCGTCGGCGTCACTGTGGTGCTGGTGCCGCTGGTGCTGGATGTGGTGCTGACGTTGGTGACGAAAAAGTCGTCGGTGCCGACCTTCAGCACCGCTTTCTGGTTGTTGATGGTCGCCACCCGCGGGCTCGACAGCACATTGACGCCGCCCTGGGTCTCGAGGAAGGTCAGCAGTGCGGCGAAGTCCTTGGTCTGCAAGGCCAATCCGAACAGGCCACCCGCAGCACCTGCACCCAGCGCGAGCGCACTCGCAACCCCGTTGGCAGAGCCGCCTGAAAACACCGAGTCGGAACGCAGCGTGCCGTCGGCGGCACGTGCGGTAGCGGTGCCGATGGCGCCGTCACGCTG
>JBIIZE010000122.1:0-6364 GCA_044346435.1 Burkholderiales bacterium | reverse complement strand
AACTACACAAAATTTAAAAACACAAATACTTAATATCTACCAGGCCGATGAGGAGCACACGCGTGCTCGCAATTCCCGGCACATCGTGCAACATCAGGCTGGTGCCGATGGCGCCGGCCATGTCGCCGCGATCAAGAACCCGGCACAGATATCCTTTTGACGCCTTGTCGAGAACCGTGGCGGCTTCGCTGAGTTTCCGGTCGGCATAGACACCAACTACGGTGCAGCCGCAGGCATTACGTCCCGGGACCAGGGGTTTTATGCTAAATTCCACGCGTTAACTCCTCTGCGCATTACGCATTTTTCAAAGACATGAGTGGCGGTCGTTCGTGTTGCCAGGGGTTCCCTCGTGATTCTTGTTCGGGGCCCGTTTGCGACCGGCAAGGCGGTTCTGAAATGCGGCAAAGATATTCGCATTCCGTCATCGTCCGGCATCTGCCGTTGATTATCTGCGGGTTCTTTTCAAAAAGCAAAACGCAGGCATGATTTTTCGGTCCTCACTGCTCAGGGAACTTGCCACTTCGGCAACGGCCACTTTTCTTGTACTGCTCGGCATATCGATCACTACGCAGCTCGTGCGTCTGCTCGGTCAGGCCGCGGGTGGCCAGATTACCTCCACCGGGGTAGTGGCGCTGCTGGGATTCACGCTGGTCGGTTACCTGCCCATCCTGCTGTCGGTGACCCTGTTCATTGCCGTGTTGATGACCCTGACGCGCAGTTATCGCGATTCTGAAATGGTGGTGTGGTTTTCCTGCGGTCAGGGGCTGACGCAATGGATACGTCCGGTGCTCACTTTTGCACTCCCCCTGGTGTTGACCATCGGGCTATTGTCCCTGCTGCTGTCGCCCTGGGCTGTCGAAAAAGCCGAGGAGTTCCGGCGTCAGATGGACAGTCGGGATGACGTCGCACAGGTGACGCCCGGTGTGTTCCATGAATCGCGACGCGCGGACCGCGTTTACCTTGTAGAAGAGGTGCCGGGCAAATCGAATCTGGTGGCCAATGTGTTTGTCAGTTCTACGCAGCACGGCAAACTGGGCGTGATGGTTGCGCAGAGCGGATTCCAGGAAACGGCGGAAAATGGTGACCGCTTTCTGGTGTTGAAGAACGGCCGCCGTTACGAGGGCGAGCCGGGTTCCCCGGAATACAAGATTTTCGAATTCGAGCGTTATGCCATGCGTATCGAGACGGCGGACGCAGGCGCGCGGGCGCCGACGACGAAGACGATGTCTACGCTGGAGCTGTTGCAGGAGCCGACGCCGCGGAATCTGGGTGAATTGTCCTGGCGTCTGGGTCTTCCGGTCAGCGCGCTGATTCTCTGCCTGCTGGCGATTCCTCTGTCATTTGTAAATCCCCGTGCCGGCCGTTCGATGAATATTGTGCTGGCCATACTGGTGTACATGATTTACAGCAATGTGCTGTCGATCATGCAGGCTTCCATCGCGCAGGATCGGGTGAATGTTTTTACCGGAATGTGGGGCGTGCATGCGGGCATGCTGGTTCTTCTGTCGCTGCTGTTTTATCGCAGATTGTCGGTGTTTTCGTTCTGGCGGCTGTTTCGATGAGGACGCTGCGAAGTTATATCGCGAGGGAAGTCGCCGTATCGACTTCCCTGGTTTTCCTTTCCCTGCTGTTGCTGTTCGCCTTCTTTGATTTGGTCGAGCAGATGAAGGACCTCGGGCGCGGCGGCTATCAGTTGCGTCACATTCTGCTGCATGTGCTGCTGTCTGCTCCCAACCATGTCTATGAGCTTTTTCCGATTGCAGCGCTGATCGGCACGTTGTTTACCCTGGCCCAGCTGGTTGCCAGTTCCGAATACACCGTGATGCGTTCATCCGGCGTTTCCTTGCAGCGAATGGTGGGGGCGCTTGCCCTGGTCGGGGCGGTGTTTGGTGTCCTGACCTTTGCCGTCGGGGAGTTCGTGGCACCACCGGCTGAACAGTTTGCGCAGCGCCTGCGTTCCCAGGCCATTTCGGGCATCGTGGCGCAGGAGTTTCGTTCCGGGCTGTGGATCAAAGACGGGACTTCCTTCGTCAATGTACTCGAGGTCACCCCTGAGGGGGCGCTCAAGGGCGTGCGCATTTACGAGTTTGACAAGGATTACCGTTTGCGAATGCTGAGGCGCGCAGAGGGTGCGGAATACGAGGGTAACAATCAGTGGCTGATGGCCAATGTCGCGCAAACTAATTTTGAGGAACTCAACACAAAGGTGAGTTTTCGCGATTTTGTGCAGTGGCAATCCGTGCTGGAGCCGGCGTTGCTGAATGTTCTTCTGGTAAAGCCGGAAAAAATGTCAGCCTGGAGTCTTTATTCCTACTCCCAGCACCTTAAAGAAAACCGGCAGAAGGCGTTGCGCTACGAAATCGCTCTGTGGACCAAGCTGCTTTATCCGGTGGCCGTGCTGGTGATGATGGTGCTGGCCCTGCCATTTGCCTATTTTCAGAGCCGCCAGGGCGGAGTCGGCGCAAAAATCTTCGCCGGCATCATGATCGGACTGGCTTTCCACTTTCTCAACCGGCTGCTGGGCCACCTCGGTCTGCTTAATGACTGGCCGCCGTTCACGAGTGCTGTTGCGCCAACGTTGCTGTTTCTCAGCCTCGCGGTCGGCATGATGTGGTGGCAGGAGCGGCGCTGAAGGTTTTTTTCAGGTGTTAGCGGCAACGCTTACAAGGCGGGTGCCGGACAGGCGGTCATGCAGGAATTGCCGGTCCCGGTCGACCAGTGCCCATAAAATCGTGATACCCAGGGCCAGGTAGCCGATTGTGGCCAGTGCCATCCTTAGCAGTGTCTGGCGTAGTGAGATACGACCGCCGGATGCGCTTTGAAGGCTGATCCGCCAGGTTTTCATCGGCAGCGTTTGTCCGCGGCGCTGCCACTGGATGGCGAAGTATCCGGCGCAGATAATGGCGACAATGATCCGGGTCAGTGTTCTGGGCTGGGTAATGCCGGCGGTTTGTGCCAAGGCTGTAGCCATACCACCGGCCATCAGGAGTACCGCGGTCAGGAGCAGTGCCTCGTAGATGAGGCAAAGCAGACGCCTGCCGAGCGCGGGTGTTGCCGGAGCTGCGGTCACTGCCGCTCTGCGGAAGCCGCGGGACTTGGTGTTGACGTAATGGGTTCGCCCACCGGCGGATCAAATTGTGTCTGAGGCTGAGCCAGTGATTTGCGATAGGCGTCCCATTGCTTGGACATTTCCCGGCGTTGCGTAGGATTGAGTTTTTTCAGGCCCTGGTAGCGGTCCCGTGCCTCCTGACGCTGCGCCGGTGTCAGCGCTGCCCACTCCTTCATGCGCTGCTGCAGACGTTCCTGCTCCGCGGGCTTCATCTTCGGATAGCGATTGGCAATGCTGACCCATTTTTTTCGTTGGGCCGAATCCATCTCATTCCATTCCGGCGCCAATGGCGCAAGAACCTGTTGCTGGGCGGGGGCCAGCTCAGACCATGCAGGGCGAACGGGTTTTACGGCTTGCTTGGACGGCTGTGCGGCAAAGACAGGCAGCGCGAGGCATAGCCAGATGATCAGCGCTGCTGCCGTTTTAGCCATGAATCGAAGCCCTTGTCGAGGTAGGCATCGATGGGCAGATCGTCTGTCAGCAAGCGGGCATCAAGATCGGCGATTTCGCTGCCGGTTCCGTTGCTGCTTTGCCAATAAACAATGCCCGTCAGGCCCAGAATCAGAACGGCCAGCGACAGTGCATAGCGTATTCCGGAAGCCGGACGCTCGAGTTTTTGCGTGCCGAATAGCCCCGCGGCTGCCATGCCCATGGTCGGGATTTGCTGGTAATGCGCCAAAGCCTGTTCGCGAGAGTTCGACAGCTTGGCAACGGTGTCGTTGCCGATGCTGTGAGTGCTGCGATCGAGTTCGCGAACGATTTTCAGCGCGATCTCGTGTTCTTGGGCGGTCATAACGCAATCCCCTGTTTTTTTAGCAATATTGCCAAAGCATGCGTTGCCCGGGAGCAATGCGTTTTCACGCTACCCTCCGAGCACCCCATCACTTTGGCGGCTTCAGCGACATCCAGTTCCTCCCAGTAACGCAACATGAAGGCCTGACGTTGACGCAAGGGCAGGGTTTCTATAGCTTTTTCAATAATATCAAGGACTTGCTTTTGCTCCAGCTGTTCCGCCGGACGAGTGGCCACTTTGGACTCGTTTTCAACCTCCATGGCTTCCAGCGGATCGGAATCTTCGTCACCATCGCCACCGAACAGGTTGCCCAGCGGGGTGACCCATGCGGAGCGGACTTTTTGACGGCGGAAAAAATCCCGAATGGCATTTTGCAGAATCCGCTGAAAAAGCATCGGGAACTCGGTCGACGGACGGTCCGCGTATTTTTCTGACAGCTTGAGCATCGCCTCCTGCACGATGTCCAGCGCAAGGTGTTCATCCCGAATGGAAAACACCGCCTGCTTGAATGCTCTGCGCTCGACTTCGGCCAGGAAATCCGCGAGTTCCTTGTATGTGGCCAGTTGGATGCCTTTTTTTATGATCCAGCGTCATGGCGACGCGGCGGGGAGGTTTTGTAAGCCAGAAAGCCCCTTTAATCCGCGGCATCTTAGCAAAACACCGCTCCGAGGCAAGTTATCGTCACCCGTGTGTTGTAAACGCTTCTATCCTGCTGTTTAAAGGGATATTTTGCTTGACCGTCAGAGCGCGGGCCGGTAATGTTTCGGGTTTCCTTCTCGCAAGAAAACCCGCTTAAAGCGTTCCAGCCTGCGCGGGCCAAAAATCATGCAATTGTCGGGTGCAGAGATCGTAGTGCGTTGCCTGCAGGAAGAAGGCATTGAGCATGTGTTCGGATATCCGGGCGGTGCGGTGCTTTTCCTGTATGACGAACTGTTCAAGCAGGACAAGGTCAAGCACGTGCTGGTACGGCACGAGCAGGCGGCCGTCCATGCCGCGGATGCGTATGCGCGTTCGACGGAAAAAGTCGGCGTTGCGCTGGTGACTTCCGGGCCTGGCGTCACCAACGCGATCACCGGTATTGCGACGGCTTATATGGACTCCATCCCGATGGTGATACTCACGGGGCAGGTGCCCACGTATGCCATCGGTGAGGATGCATTCCAGGAATGCGACACGGTCGGCATTACCCGGCCCTGCGTCAAACACAACTTCCTGGTCAAGGACATCAGGGACCTCGCGACGACGATCAAGAAGGCGTTCTACATCGCTTCGACGGGAAGGCCTGGTCCGGTTGTGGTTGATATCCCGAAGGATCTGACTGCGGCCAAGACTGAATTCGAATATCCGAAGACGATCGCCATGCGTTCCTATAACCCGGTGGTCAAGGGTCACGCCGGGCAGATCAAGAAGGCTGTCCAGCTGCTGCTGGAAGCCAAGCGTCCGATGATCTACACCGGTGGCGGCGTGATTCTCGGCAATGCGTCCGCCGAACTGGCACAACTGGTGCGCTTGCTGGGTTATCCCTGCACCAATACGCTGATGGGGCTGGGCGGTTACCCTTCGTCTGACAAGCAGTTTCTCGGCATGCTCGGCATGCATGGTACCTACGAGGCCAATATGGCCATGCAGCACTGCGATGTGCTGCTGGCGGTTGGCGCGCGTTTCGATGATCGCGTGATCGGCAATCCCAAGCACTTCTTCGAAGAGCCGCGGCAAATCATCCACATCGATATCGACCCTGCATCGATTTCCAAGCGCGTCAAGGTTGACGTCCCGGTTGTCGGCAACGTTCGAGATGTGCTGAAGGAACTGATTCGCCAGATTGAGGCTGCACGCCGCAATCCGGACAAAGAGTCGCTGAAATCCTGGTGGTCCCAGATCGAGCTTTGGCGCGGCCGTGATTGTCTCAAATACGACAAAACCAGCAAGATCATCAAGCCTCAGTTCGTCATCGAGACGCTGCACAAGGTGACCAAGGGCGACGCATTTGTGACCTCCGACGTCGGTCAGCACCAGATGTGGGCCGCGCAGTTCTACAAATTCGACAAACCGCGGCGCTGGATCAATTCGGGTGGTCTGGGCACGATGGGTGTCGGTCTGCCTTATGCGATGGGTGTGCAGATGGCGCATCCGAAAGCCACTGTCGCTTGCGTGACCGGCGAAGCCTCAATCCAGATGTGCATCCAGGAGCTGTCGACCTGCAAGCAGTACCGGTTGCCGCTGAAGATGATCAACCTCAACAATCGCTATATGGGAATGGTGCGGCAGTGGCAGGAGTTTTTCCACGGCAACCGCTATTCCGAATCGTATATGGATGCCTTGCCTGACTTCGTCAAACTTGCCGAGGCCTATGGCCATGTCGGCATGCGCATCGAGAAACCTGCAGATGTCGAACCGGCCCTGAAAGAGGCGTTTGCCCGCAAGAAGGATCTGGTGTTCATGGACTTCATCACCGACCAGAC
>JBIIZE010000121.1:0-6407 GCA_044346435.1 Burkholderiales bacterium | reverse complement strand
GCTGGCGGGTGAGGCGGTGGATGTTGCGGTGGTGCCGCAGTCAGCGATGGCCGATTTTGTCGCGCAGTCCAAAGTGGTCAATGCGACACGGATGACGGTGGGCCGTTCACGCATGGGTTTGGCGGTACGCAGGGACGCGGCCAAACCGGCACTGGATTCCGTGGATGCGTTCAAGGCTGCCGTTGCGGCGGCGGACGGCGTGGTGGTCAATGTCGCTTCCAGCGGCAACTACATCGTCAAGCTTCTCGACAAACTCGGGCTGGCCGCACCCGGCAAGACAGTGACGCAGGCCGATACGGTCAAGGTCATGGATCATGTTGCGGCTTCGCCGCAGAACCTGCTGGGTGCCGGGCAACTGCCGGAAATCCGCGAACTGGTGGACAAGGGTGTAGCCATTGCGCTGGCGGGTCCGCTGCCGGATGAACTGCAGAGCATCACCGGTTATGACGCTGCGGTGACCTATGCAAGCGGCAACGCTGAAGCGGCGGCGGCATTCACCGCATTTTTGTCGACCGGTGAAGCGCGCAAAGTGATGGCTGCGACCGGTATCGACTGAAACATTACGGGGAATATTGCATGACCACTTTGAAATTACTCAGCGCCGGTGCCGTCAAGCGCGGTGTCGCCCGCGTGGCGGCCGCCTTTGAGCAGGATTCAGGCACCAAAGTCACCGTTGAGTTCACGCCGGTGCCCGAGGTGCGCAAACGCATCAGCGCCGGTGAGGCTGCCGATGTGGTGGTGGCCACGCCCGCGGTGCTGGATGAACTGGCTGCATTGAATAAAATCGATACTGCCAGCCGCGGCTTTCTCGGCCGTTCCCGCATGGGCATCGTCATTCATGCCGATGCACCCATGCCGGTCGTCAGCGATGTTGAATCCTTCAAAAAGCTGCTGCTGGACGCAAGCCATTTTGTCCGCAACGAAGCTTCCAGTGGCATCTATACCGAAAAGCTGTTGAGCAAACTCGGACTGGTGGAGGCGCTGAGTACGAAACTCATCGTCACCAAGACCGGCTCCGAAATCATGCTGGCGGTTGCCGGGCATCCCGGGTCCGTCGGGCTGGCGCAGATTTCGGAACTGATGGTGATGATCGACAAGGGTTGCAAGGTCAAGCTGGCGGCGCCGCTGCCCGATGAGATCCAGAACATGACGCATTACGATGCTGCTGCAACGTCCGGAGCGCCCGCGGCAGCGGTGGAATTGGCACGACGTCTGGCCTCTGCTGAAGCAAAAAAGATATTTGCCGAAACCGGTATTTTCTGAAAATCACTGACGGAGCGACACGATGAAACGAATCATTGCAGTTCTCGCCGGACTGATGCTGGCCACTGCTGCGCAAGCGGCTGAAATTACCGTAATCAGCGGCGGCGCGATCGAACCCGGGCTGAAGGCGGCTGCGGCCGCCTTCGAGAAACAGACGGGCCACAAGGTCAACATTACCTTCAACACCACGCCGCAGATGACCAAGCGTGTTGCGGCCGGCGATACCTTTGACGTGATCATCGCGCCGCCGGCAGCGGTGAAACAGTTCGCGGCGGCGGGGAAAGTTGATGCCGGCGGTGTCGACGTCGGTCGCGTCGGCAGTGGCGTGGCGATCCGCCCCGGTGCGCCGGTGCCCGCGATTGCGACGGGTGAGGACATCAAAAAGACCGTGCTGGAAGCCGAGTCAATCGTGTTCAACACCGCCTCCACCGGTCTGTATTTCGAGAACCTGCTGAAGAAATGGGGTATTTACGAACAGGTGCAGGGCAAGGCCGTGCGTTACACCACCGGCGCTGAAGTCATGAAGCACGCGTTGAAAGGCAAGGGTAAAGAAGTGGCATTCGGTCCGATTACCGAAATCCTTCTGGAGAAGGAGCACGGTCTGATCCTGGTCGGTCCGTTCCCGGCGGAAATCCAGAACTACACCTCGTATATCGCGGTGCCGATGACCGCGGGTACGCAGAAAAATGTCGCGCAGGAGCTGGTGAAGTTTCTGGGCGGGCCGGTGGGCAAACCGCTGTTTGTGGCGTCCGGCATCGAATAACGCGTTGCCGGTTTTGCCGCGATTGGCGGCGGAGGCGGAAACAAAGGCGGCTGAGGCCGCCTTTGTTTATTCAGGGTGCCAACTATTCAGGATCAGGCGCTGACCGGTTCCAGCCCGCTGGCGGAAATGGCGGGGTGCGCTTCTTTTGAGGCGAGGAATGCGATGGCTTTGCGTGCGAGCACCGGATCTGGCGAGTGAGCGCCGACCCCCGCCGTAAAGTTGGAAACTTTCTGCAGTTCCGGCGGCAGGGGCGTGACGTGGTCAATGCCGGGCACCGGCAGCAATTCGCTCATCTGCTGGAAACCGAAGTCGAGTTCACCACGGGCAATCACCGTGCCGACACGTTCACCGCCGCCCACCAGCCGGCTTTTGGGCAGCACCTGGTCGGCAATGCCGAGGCGCTGCACGAGTTCAGTGGTGAAATACTTGCCGCTTTCGCTGGCGGAGTAACCAATGCCTTTGGCGGCAAGCAGGGCTGCGCGCAAGTCGTCAGCCGTACGGATTTTCGGGTCGGGCGCCCCGGCGCGCACTGCAAATCCCATCATCGAGCGCGCGATGATCGTCGCCGCTTCTGCATGGACGTAACCATCGGTGATGAACTGGCGCAGTACGCCGTCGGCGACGATGACGAGGTCCGCCACTTCGCCGCGTTTCAGACGGTTCGGAATCGAGGTGTCTCCGGTGCCGATGGAAGTGGTCACGGTGACGATCGTCTTGCCGGTCAGCTGTTCAAGGCGGGGAATCAGTGCTTTGTAGGCGGCGGTAAAAGCGCCGGAGGTCATGACGCGGAATTCGTTGCTCATTGCTGTGTGATGTCCTGTAACGCGTTGCGGAGTTTAAAAATCAATTGGCCTGCATGCCGATGCTTTTGGCGACCTTGGCCCAGCGATTCATTTCATCGGTGTACATTTTTGCAAACTCATCCGGCGTATTGCCGATGGGGTCCAGACCCTGACCGATCAGCAGTTTCTGCGCATCCGGTGCATTGACCGATTTGGCAACTTCCTGCTGGATGCGTGTGGCCAGCGCCTTGGGTGCGGCACCGGGCATGAACAGACCATACCAGTTGTCGAAGCCGAAGCCCGGCACGCCGGATTCGGCGACGGTCGGGTATTGCGGCAATGCCGGCGTACGTTTCGGACCGACAACGGCCAGCACGCGCAGCTTGCCCGAGTCAAAGAAGGGTCGTGTCGAGATCACGCTGGCGATGGTCACCGAAATTCGTCCTGCGACCACATCGGTGATGCTCGGTGCGGTGCCCTTGTACGGCACATGGGTCAGTTTGGTCCCGGTCATTTGCGCAAACATTTCCATCGCCAGATGCTGGCCCGAGCCCTGGCCGGATGAAGAATAGAGAACTTCGCCGGGCTTGCCTTTAGCCAGGGCAATCAGTTCCTTCACGGTTTTGGCCTGGACCGAAGGGTGTACCACCATCACGCCGGGCGAAATCACCGCCAGAGATACCGGCAGCAGATCCTTGCGCGGGTCATACGCCAGTTTCATGATGCTCGGCGTGATGGAAATGCCGGACGAAGTCATCAGCAGCGTGTAACCGTCGGGTGGCGCTTTCGCGACAATATCTGCGGCAATCGAACCACCGGCACCGGGCCGGTTGTCGGCGACGACCTGCTGGTTCCAGGCTTCCGTCAGTTTTTGGGCAAGGAAACGTCCCGTGGTGTCAACGCCGCCGCCGGGCGCCAGCGCAATCACCATACGCACCGGACGCACCGGATAGGCTGTCGACTGCGCCACAGCAACGGTTGCAGTGCACAGTGTGACGGCGGTCAGAAGCAATCCTTGCATTTTCGATGCCCGGTTCATGGATTTCTCCTTAGATTGTTTTATTGTGATCAGCGGCGGCCGCTGTATTCCAGGATGTCAAAGCCGCAATAGCGGTCGACGATGAAAATCAAACCGCGGTCATCGACATCCGTGTCGTTGGTCTGCGGGCAGGGTTTGCCGCCGCAGGGTTCGGGGATGTACCAACCCACTTCCTGCGGCGCCGACGGGTCAGCCACGTCAACGATGCGCAGACCGCCGGCAAACCACGCGCAATACAGCAGCGTGTCGCCGCCCTTCCAGTTTTCCTGGAACTGGTGTGCGCCGAAACGGCCGGGCGTGGTGCGGCTCCACGGGCTGTCGAGTTCGCTGACTTCGAACAGCGAGAGCGGTTTGATGTTGGACAGGTCGGTGACGTCGAGTACCCACAGGCAGCCGTGCGGGCGGCCGCGGCGGCGCGCCATTTCCTCGGCGTCATGCGCGTGGTCTTCTTCGTCGATGGCCACCGCAATGCGTTTGCCGTCGAGCTTTTTCAATACCGGCATGAAGGTGTGCGAGGGTTCGGGATAGGGCGGGTGATAGTTGAATGCCCCGGTTGTTTTCGGCTGGCGGATATCGGTGACGTCGATCACGCGCACGCCACCGTGCCAGCAGCCGGCCCACAGTTCATTGCCGAAGCGCAACGTGTGATGCAGGCGGTGCTGGCGTCCGGGCCAGGTCGGTTTTTCACCGCCGGCGATGTGCTGGCCGGGCATCCACCACTTTGATACTTCCTCCGGTTTCGCCGGATTGCGGATGTCATAGGTGACGAGGATGTTGCCGATGAAGCCCGGCATCTCGGTGGAGATGTAGGCGTAATCCTTGTCCATGTCGAAGCGGTGCACGCCGCGGCCATGGGTTTTCTGGAAGTGGATCAGTTTCGGTTTGGATTTGTCCGAGACATCGTACAGAACGAAACCGCCGCGTTCATAAGGGTTGCGCTCGGCTTCCTCCACAGCAGGAATGTCGGCTACGGCAACGCCCAGTTTCGCGGCGAGTTCGGCGTGCGTTGCATCGCGGCCTAGTGCGGCTTTGAGAACGGTGCGCAGTTTCGGCAGTTCATCGGCCTTGCGGCCGATGGCGGTCATATTGCGCTCGCTGTTGATGATCATCAGGTCGCCGATGACGCGAGCCTTGTGGCTGTGCGAATCGGGATCAGCAACCTGTAGCTGGGAAACGATGCGCGGGTTTTTGGGATCGGATACATCAAGAATCGAGGTGCCGAGCTGCTGCTTGTTCGGGATGTGGCCGATATAGGCGTAGTTGCCTTCGACATAGACTTGACCGGCGCCCGGCAGGTCAAGGTGGGAAAGGCGCTTTACGTTGTGGGCAAGCGTGCCCGGTTTGATGCTGCCGTCCATGATGTTTTGTTCCTCCTTGGTGAGGCGGAAAGTCTACCGCAAAAATGTTGTGATTCACTGAATCTACGGAAAGAGCGGTACCGCTGAGTTGCAGTTCATGCGTTCTGTTTTTTTTGCGGCTCGGCCGCCGGGCGCTGAGGGTGGCGCCCGCCCAGTTCCGAAGACAGTCGTTCGGCTGCCTGCTGCAAGGTGGCGGTGTTTTTGTGCAACACCGGGATGGAAAGGCGCCAACCAGGGCCCGAGATACCCAGGCTGCCGATGACCTGATTGGTGAAGTTGTAAACAGGAACCGCAGCGCAGCGCAATTCTTCGCTGACTTCGCCGTCATCGAAAGCGATGCCACAGCGCCGTACTTCGGCGATTTCCTGGCGCAGTTGCTCTACGGTCTTGATGGTTTTGCTGGTAAATACCGGCAGCTCTGTTTCAAGCAGGAAGGTCTCGAACTGCTCCGGATCAAAAGACGAGAGCATGACTTTTCCCAGTGCCGTGCAATGCAGGGGGCGCACGTTGCCGATACGGTCGTTGATGCGGATCGAACCTGATCCGTCATGTTTGGCCAGAACCACCAGCTTTTCGCCGGACATCACGCCGAAGTACGAGGTTTCACCGGTGGCGTTTGCCAGTTCTGCAAGCACCGGTCTGGCGGCGCTGATCAGTTCCACTTCATCAAGGGCGGCGCTGGCCAGCGCAAACAGCGGTCTGCCGATCCGGTAGAAACGGGATTGCTCGATTTGCCGCAGGTAACCCAGCGTCAGCAACGTCTTCGCAATATGGAAAGTGGTGCTGGTATGCAATCCGAGCGCGCGGCTCAGATCGGCCAGTCCGATGCCGTCCGGACTGCGTGCCACCGTTTCCAGCACTTCACAGGCACGTCGAATCGACTGAATGCCGTCAGGTCGCCGTTCCCCGGTGTTTTTTGCGGGAGTCGTCGTACGTTTGGGAGCGGTTGTGCGGGGTGTTTTGACTTTAGGCATGGCTGATGTCCGGTTGTGCCGTGGATGAAAGCGTCCGACATTTCACCATATCAAACGATCTTTTCAAATTGTTCTATGCGGTGCCATGGTGGCCGGATGCCCGGAGCATCCGGAAGGTCTTTTTATGGCAATGCGGCTATATTAAATTTCATCAATAAAAACAATTAGTTATTTTGATAACTAACAGTTCGACTTAGGTATTTTCGCCCGCCGCCTTCCGACGGCCTT
>JBIIZE010000120.1:0-6428 GCA_044346435.1 Burkholderiales bacterium | reverse complement strand
GGCCCTTCTTGTGAATGTGGCCCGGCATGATGCCGATCTTGATTTCATCCGGCGTGATCACACCCGGGCAGTTCGGCCCGATCAGCAGGGTCCGGCTGTTGTTCTGCTGCATCTTGTATTTGAGGCGCACCATGTCGCGCACGGGAATGCCTTCGGTGATGCAGATCACCAGATCGAGATCGGCATCAACCGCTTCTTCAATCGCGGCAGCCGCAAAGGGCGGCGGCACATAGATCACCGACACATTGGCGCCGGTCGCATCCTTGGCTTCACGCACCGAATTGAAAATGGGAATGCCTTCGTAGTTCTGGCCGCCCTTTTTCGGGGTGACGCCTGCGACGTAGCAGTTTTTGCCGTTGGCGTATTCCTTGCCGGTCTTGGTATGGAACATGCCGGTCTTGCCGGTGATGCCCTGGGTCATCACCCGCGTGTCTTTGTTGATCAGAATCGACATCAGTTTTTCCCCTTCGCCGCAGCAACGACTTTCTGCGCGGCATCAGCCATGTTGTTCCCGGAAATGATCGGCAATCCCGAGTCTGCGAGGATTTTCTTGCCGAGTTCGACGTTGGTACCTTCGAGTCGCACCACCAGCGGCACGCTCAGGCTGACCTGGCGCGCAGCGGCAACCACACCCTGCGCAATCACGTCGCATTTCATGATGCCGCCGAAGATGTTGACCAGAATGGCCTTCAGCTGCGGATTGCGGAGCATGATCTTGAACGCTTCGGTGACCTTCTCCGCGGTGGCGCTGCCGCCGACGTCGAGGAAGTTGGCGGGGCTGCCGCCGTAGAGCTTGATGATGTCCATCGACGCCATCGCCAGGCCGGCGCCATTCACCAGACAGCCGATATTGCCGTCGAGCTGGATGTAATTGAGGTCGTGTTTCGAGGCCTCGACTTCCGCGGGATCTTCTTCATCCAGATCGCGCAGCGCCACCAGTTCCGGGTGACGGAACATCGCGTTGTTGTCGAAATCGATCTTGGCGTCGAGCGCAATGACCTTACCGTCACCGGTCAGGATCAGCGGATTGATTTCAGCAAGCGAAGCATCGGTTTCATCGAAGGCCTTGTACAGCGCCTGCAACATCACGCGCGCCTGCGGCACGGACGCATCGGGCACACCGATCTTGCGCGCCACATCGTCCGCATCGGCGTCAGCCAGTCCCTTGACCGGATCAATGACGACCTTGTGAATTTTTTCGGGGGTGTGCTCGGCAACTTCCTCGATATCCATGCCGCCTTCGCTGGAAGCCATCAGCACCGCACGCTGTGTGCCGCGGTCAATGACCAGGCCCACATACAGTTCTTTTTTGATGTCAGCGCCTTCCTCGATCAGCAGCCGGCGCACCTTCTGGCCTTCGGGGCCGGTCTGATGCGTCTTCAACTGCATGCCGAGAATGGACGATGCGTAGGTTTTGACGTCGGCAGCCGACTTCGCCACCTTCACGCCGCCACCCTTGCCGCGACCGCCGGCATGGATCTGTGCCTTGACGACCCAGACGCTGCCGCCCAGCTTGGCAGCCGCAGCGACCGCTTCGTCGACCGTGAAACACGGGATGCCGCGCGGCGTGATTACGCCATATTTGCGCAGGAGTTCTTTTGCCTGATATTCGTGGATTTTCATATTCCGTTCCGCGTGGTTAGCGCTGTTGGATGGAAGGCGTCACCCGGCCCCGCAGGGACGCCAATCTATTACAGCGAACTCCGCAGCAGCCTTGACCGCAGTCAATAAACTCACGATTGGGTAAAACGCGAGTCCGCCGCAAGAAACGCATTGGACGGGTCTGGAATTTACGCCGCGCTGAAAACAGGCAACGACGGCGGATGTTCCGGGGACAGGCTGGCTGAATTTGCTGCACCGCAAGTATATCAAACACCCGCTGCCTTACCCTCGCTACGCTGCACGGACAATGATGGCCGCTGCGAGCCTTCGACACGGCGGATTCGCCAAACGCCCTTTCCGGGAAGAACCGCGGACTATTCGATTGACCGAAGCTAGCGCACGCTATCAATAGATGGTTTATGATGTTGCGTTGCAATATAAATCAGGCAAAAAAAGCGCAACCCCGGGGGGTTGCGCTGAAGTTCCACCAAAGGAGGAGGTTTTGGAGGATATGTGCCGATACCTGTAGAAGGCACCCAGCACGGTTCCCATTTTGCCATGCAGCACCTGCCTGTCAAGCCATTTATGCTGCTCCGCAATATACATTTTGTCCTCGGATAGTTGAGAAATTCTTAATCGAAGCCTCAAGACAGCTTGAAGCGTGACTTGCTTCACATTCCGTTCCACCAAATGGGTCTCCCCGCCGATGCGCGGCAAAACCATGGTAAAGAATGGCGCTGCTTTTAAAGCGCCGCGCACGAACAGCAGCGGCGCCTCTTATCACCCTGGAGAACCAATGGCCCTCAAACAGCTGCTTTTCACCGGTGACATCAATCTGATGAATGTCACCGACCCCGCCCTGCCCTTTAACCGTGTGATCGATACGCTGCGCGGTGCTGACATGCTGTTCGGTAACGTCGAGTGTTGTTTCTATCAACCCCCGACCTCGGTTTCGGTCAGCGACGAAGGATTTTTTGCGACTCCGGAAGCCGGACGCGCACTGCAGCAGGCCGGATTCCGCGCCATCGGTAACGCCAACAACGTCAACTACGGTGCGGAAGCCATCCGCTCCTCTCTGAGCGAACTCGAAAAACTCGGCATCCCCTATACCGGCGCCGGCCGCAATCGTGCCGAGGCCCGCGCACCGGTCATCATCGAACATGAAGGCGTGCGATACGGTTTCCTGCAGCGCACATCGGTGTACTGGCCGACCAACCACGAAGCCACTGAACATGGCCCGGGTGTCGCCGCCTTGCGCGGTCATACCGCCTACCAGTTGCCGATCTACAAAACGCGACAGGAAATGCCGCCGGCCAACCGTCCCGGCGTGCCGCCGATCATCGTGACCTGGGCCGATCCGAAATACCTGGCTGAATACGTCGCGGAAATCACCGAACTGCGCAAGAAGGTCGATGTGCTGGTCGCGTCACAACACTGGGGCCTGCACGAGGAAGTGCTGGAATACATGACTGAGATTGCACATGCGGTGATTGATGCCGGCGCCGATATCGTCATCGGCCATGGTCCCCACTACTCGCTGCCGGTCGAGTTCTACAAGGGCAAGCCGGTGTTCTACGGCCTCGGTAGTTTCTCGTTCCATACCGGCCACGGCGGCCGCCAGCACGGCAACTGGCTGGGCATGCTGGCCCGGGTCGGCATCGACGGCCGGAAAGTCACTGAAGCGTCGTTTGAATTCGTTCGTCACAACGACAAAAACGAAACGGTCATCTGCGACATCAGCAAGGAACAGGAAGGCCTTGAAGCACTGCGTAAACGAAGCAGCGCTTTCAAGACCCGCCTTGAAGTTTCGGGCAACGCGGTGGTGTTCCGCGCCGGGGACTGATCCGCTCAGATCCCGCCGGGCTCGTCCTTGGGATGGCGCAGGTTACGCGCCGGATAAACCTTGGCCGGATGTTTTTTGAGTTCTTCTTCAATGACATCCACGCCAAGACCGGGCGCCGTCGGCAGTTCGATGAAACCGTTTTTCGGTTTCAGCTGATTCGGCGAGATCTTGTCGCAGAAATCGACGAATGGCAGGAAATACTCGGTGATGATGAAATTGGGCATCGTCGCCGAGGCATGCACCGTCGAAGCCAGCCCCACCAGCGTCGAGTTGTAGTTATGTGGTGATACGGCGACCAGGAACGGTTCAGCCATCGCCGCAATCTCCTTCAGCTCGAGAATGCCGCCGACGCAGGCGACGTCCGGGTTGAGAATATCCGCTGAACGTTTCTCCAGCAGCGGCCGGAAACCGGTCTTGGTGTAAGTCGCCTCACCGATCACCACCGGAATCCCGATCTCGCGGCGGATCTGCGCCAGTTCATCCGGGAATTCGGCCTGGCAGGACTCTTCCATCCAGTACAGATTGAATTCGGCGAGCTGCTTGTCGAGGCGGATGGCGTGCATCGGCGCCAGCCGGCGATGCTGCTCGAGCAGCAGGTCGACATCGGGGCCGACGGCATCACGGATCGCCTTGACGATGCGGATCGCGCGTTTTTCATGTTCCTTCGGAATATAGGTGCGCCATGGCGAAGGCAGCGGGTCGAACTTCATCGCAGAGAAACCCATCTTGACGACTTTTTCCGCGGCACGCGCATAGTCATCCGGCTCCTTCATGCCATAGCTCCAGCCGTTGGCATAGACGCGGACTTTCTCGCGGTATTTGCCACCCAGCAGGTTGTAGACCGGCTGCTGCGTCGCCTTGCCGACGATGTCCCACATCGCCTGCTCAATGCCGCTGATCGCGCAGAACAGCTCGACCGATCCGCGCCGTGCCGCATAATCGTCGAAAGCAAACTGTGTGAAATGTTTGATGTCGAAGGGGCTGCGACCGACCATGTACGGCCCGAGCGCATTCAACTGCGCCATCACTGCAGTATCGCGGTCGTATTGCGAATAAGCCTCGCCCCAGCCGTGAATGCCGGCGTCGGTTTCGACTTTGACGAAGATCAGATTCTTGCGCCAGCCTGGATGAACAGCGTAACTTTTGACTGCGGTGATTTTCATATGCTTGACCTTTGAATGCGTGATGCGCGAGGGAAAGGATCCGAATCTAGGCGGGCAGCTCAAGCCCTGTCAAGAAAGCACAGCAATGGTCCATCATGCGAGAGCGCACGATTCGGATCTCACATCGTACGCGGCTGCAGGTTCAGCAATTGCCCGATGCGTTCCGAGCTTTTAAGACCGCTGCCGGTCAGCACAACGACAGTGGTTTCATCCGCACGAAGCACACCGGAAGCCAGCCACTGCGTCAGCCCTGCGGCAGCCGCTGCGCAGGTCGGTTCGACATAGAGCCCCATGCGCGCCAGTTCACCCAGCGCGCTGACGATTTCGTCTTCGCTGACAGCGGCAATGGCACCGCCGGAGCGGCGCACCGCACGCACAACCTCGCGCAGTCTCGTCGGCTGAGAAGACGCAATGCCTTCAGCGACTGTCGGTGTAACAGTAACCGGCACCGGCGCTTCACCACCCGACTGCCATGTCGCATGACAGGGCGCACAGTTGGCGGCCTGCACACCGAATATTTTCGGCATGCGAGTGATTTCGCCGTTGCGCAGCAGTTCATCAAAGCCGCGGTCCAGTCCCAGCACATTGCTGCCGTAACCCAGCGGCGTGATCACGTTGTCCGGCGCGCGAAAACCCAGCGACTCCCACAATTCATAAGCCAGAGTCTTGGTGCCTTCGACAAAAAACGGCTGCCAGTTATGGCTCGCATAGAAAATCTCGCTGCTCATGCGTAATGCCGCATCGGCAACGTCCTGGCGCGTGCCCCGGACAGTAACCACGTCGGCACCGCAAGCAGCGATCTGCGCGATTTTCGGATACGACGCGGTTTCCGGCACCAGAATTCGGCAACGCATGCCGGCAGCCGCGGCGTAAGCCGACAGCGAAGCCCCGGCATTGCCCGAGGAATCTTCCAGCACGTGATCAATGCCACGGCTTTTAAGGTAACTCACCATCACCGTCATGCCGCGATCCTTGAACGAACCGGTCGGCATCATGAATTCGAGCTTGAACTGCACCGGAGTGCCCTGCCAGTTGCGGTTCAGCAACGGCGTGCCGCCCTCACCCAGGGACACCGCGTGGCGGCGATCCACCGCCAGCGCCTGCGCATAGCGCCAGACCGAACGGTCACCGGCATCGATTTCGCCACGCTTCAGCCCCGCACCCGGTGCCAGATTGAGATAGGCGCCGCTGTCGCCACACCAGCGCGCGGTGTCGTCAGGATAAAGTACTCCGCTGACAGATTCTACATAACTCATTGATTTAATTTACTTAATTATTTAACCTGGGATAAGCGGGTGCTCACCCCAAAAAAAAAGAAGGCAGGCGCATGGCGCCTGCCTTCTTCATTGTAGCGCGCCGCCGGAAGCGGCGGCCGCAACCGGATTACTTGACCGGTGCGTCTTCGGTCTTCGGTGCTTTTTTGGATTTCTTCGACTTGTCCGACTTGGATTTCTTCGGCTTGTCGGATTTGGCCTTCTTCGGCTTGTCGGCCTTGGCGGCAGGTGCCGGAGCAGCCGGTGTCGCCGGAGCGGCTTTCATCGGTTCTGCTTTGGCGGGTGCCGGAGCGGCTGCGGGAGCGGCCGGTGCAGGTGCCGGCGCGGTCTGGGCGGCAACGTTGAAAGCGAAGGCAGCGATGCCAGCAGCCAGCAGGGTATTCAGCAGTTTGTTCATTTCTTCTCCAATACTGTTCATGGCTCGCGTCGAAACGCGATGCGCCCCGAACTTTCGGGCCGTATGCCATTAACGCCGCGGCGGCGTTGCGGTTGACGGTGACTGAACGGTGCGGTGTTAACATTTCGCTCCCGCCGGTTGGCGGAACA
>JBIIZE010000119.1:0-6447 GCA_044346435.1 Burkholderiales bacterium | reverse complement strand
CGCATGGGTTTCGCGGGATACGGCGCCTGTGCCGATGCGAAACCGGCCACCGTGAACAGCAACAGCGATACGAGAATGCGTGAAAGCATGTTTCCCCTCCGTGTTGGCTTATGGATGCCCGGAACTGCGGTGCGCCGATTGTTGTTGTGTGCGGTCTGGCGCTGCGCACAGACTAGAGGAGTTTTGGCCGGCGACGCAAGGGTGATGGCGCAGTCTGTGGGGTTCCGGATGTATTTGATTAAAATGTAAATTTTGCAGTTCCGGGGGTGATGGTGGTGATGACTGGACATTTGGCAGTGGCAAACCCCTCGGCGTGGGTTCAGCGCTGGGCGCCGCTGGTACGGGGTGGCGGCGCAGTGCTGGATGTGGCCTGCGGCGGAGGGCGTCATGCGCGATTTTTTGCCGCGCTGGGTCACCCTGTGGATGCCGTGGACCGCGATGCCGTGGCGGTAGCGGAGCTGGCCGCTGTGGCGGGGATTTCGGCGCTGTGCGCCGATATTGAAGACGGCCCCTGGCCTTATGCCGGGCGCCGTTATGCGGCGGTGGTGGTAACCAACTATCTGCATCGCCCGCTGTTTGCACACTTGCTGTCGGCGCTTGCCCCCGGTGGTTTGCTGATTTACGAGACCTTTGGTCTGGGTAACGAGGCTTATGGACGGCCCTCCAATCCGGCGTTTTTGCTGCGTCCCGGGGAGTTGCTGGAGGCGGTTGGCCCCGACCTGCAGGTGCTGGCCTATGAAAACGTCTTTGAGTCCAGCCCGAAGCCTGCCGTTGTCCAGCGGATTTGCGCGGTGAACGGATCGTTGCCGGATGTCGGCTAAAACCCGAATTTCTTTTTTAATTCATGAGCTTTTCGCGTTGCAGCAGAATTAGCCATAAATTGACCCGGGTGGTCGCAAACGGTAAAATTCGGGGGTTTATTCAAGGCCGGACAGGAAATGCGCGTCAAGTTCGTTGCAGGCAACTGGAAGATGAATGGCAGTCTGTCCGCCAACGACACCCTGTTGAAGGATCTGGTGCCGGCGCTTGCTGCGTTGAGCGGCATGGAAAGCGCGGTTTGCCCCCCGTATCCGTATCTGGCGCAAGTGCAGCGTGCATTACAGGGTTCGCCTGTGTCGCTGGGTGGCCAGGACCTTTGCCAGTTCGGTAATGGTGCGTATACCGGCGGTGTTTCGGCTGCGATGCTGAAGGATTTCGGTTGCAGTCATGTGATCGTCGGGCATTCCGAGCGACGTACGCTGTTTGGCGAGAGTGATGCGCTGGTGGCGGAGAAATTCGCGGTGGCACAGCAGGCCGGCCTGAAGCCGATCCTGTGTGTCGGCGAGACGCTGGCGGAACGTGAGTCCGGTGCAACGGACAGCGTGGTGGCGAGACAGTTGAATGCGGTGTTGCAGCGTTCCGGCGCGGCGGCATTGGGTAACGCGGTAATTGCCTACGAACCGGTGTGGGCGATCGGTACGGGCAAGACGGCGTCGCCGGAAGAAGCGCAGGCGGTGCACGCGGGCATCCGCAGCCTGGTGGCGAAGTCGGATGCCGCGGTGGCAGCGGCTGTGCGCATCGTCTACGGCGGCAGCGTGAAGGCTTCGAATGCAGTGCAATTGTTCGGCATGCCGGACATTGATGGTGGTTTGATCGGCGGCGCCGCACTGGTGGCCGGCGAATTTGCAGCGATTTGCCGGGCCGCGGTCCGGTAACGAATAAGCGAGATCGAGATGGAAGTCCTGATTCTGGTGGTTCACGTAATTGCGGCTCTGGGCATTATCGCGCTGGTATTGCTGCAGCATGGCAAAGGCGCCGACATGGGCGCGGCTTTCGGCAGCGGCTCTTCGGGCAGCGTGTTCGGTTCTGCGGGCTCGGCCAACTTCATGAGCCGCACAACGGCGATTCTGGCGGTGATCTTTTTTATCTCAAGCATCGGCCTGACGGTTGTTGCTTCCAGGAAAACCGCCGACAAGGGTTTGATGACCAAGGATGTGCCGACACAGCCGGCAGATCCCGCGCAATCCCAGTCGCTGCCGGCGCAAATTCCGGCTTCACCGCTGACCGCGCCGGCACCGGTGGTTCCGGTGCCCGGTCTGCCGGGTTCGCCGGCGGGTTCCAAGTCAGGGGAAATACCGAAGTAACGCTAATTTTACCGGCCTGTTGCAGTCCGGCAGCCGGTTGAAGTGAAGTGCAGTGGGTAGGTCGACGTGGTGGAATTGGTAGACACGCCGTCTTGAGGGGGCGGTGGCGAAAGCCGTGAGAGTTCGAGTCTCTCCGTCGACACCAGACTGTAGATTGTGAATCCTCGGAATGCAGTGCGGATTTGATGTGGAACAACCCGGCTAAAGGGGGCGGTCAGTTAGAATGGCCGCGGTTTTCGAGCAACAATTTTGAAGGCAGCAGATGCTGGAAGGTTATTTTCCGATTCTGATGTTCATTGCCGTCGGCGCCGCGTTCGGCATCGCGCCGATTGTGTCGGGCTGGGTCGTCAGCCGGCTGGTCGGGATGCACCGTCCCGACGCCCAGAAACTGTCTCCCTACGAGTGCGGATTCGAGGCCTTCGAGGACGCGCGCATGCGCTTCGACGTGCGTTATTACCTCGTCGCCATTCTGTTCATCCTGTTTGATCTTGAAATCGCCTTTCTGTTTCCGTGGGCCGTGGTGCTCCAGGAAATCGGCCTGTTCGGTTTTGTCGCCATGATGATTTTCCTCGCCATCCTCGTCGTAGGTTTCATCTACGAGTGGAAAAAAGGCGCTCTGGACTGGGAATGACTATGGGTGCCATCGAAACTCTCAACGAAAACCTTAACGAGCGCGGCTTCATGCTGACCTCCGTGGACGCGCTGGTGAACTGGACGCGCACCGGTTCCATGTGGCCGATGACCTTCGGTCTCGCCTGCTGCGCCGTGGAAATGATGCACGCCGGCGCTTCGCGTTACGACCTTGACCGTTTCGGCATTGTGTTCCGCCCGAGCCCGCGTCAGTCCGACGTGATGATTGTTGCCGGCACGCTGTGCAACAAGATGGCGCCGGCGCTGCGCAAGGTTTATGACCAGATGGCCGAGCCGCGCTGGGTGATCTCGATGGGTTCCTGCGCCAACGGCGGCGGTTATTACCATTACTCGTACTCGGTGGTGCGTGGCTGTGACCGCATCGTGCCGGTCGACATCTACGTGCCGGGCTGCCCGCCGACGGCGGAAGCGCTGCTCTACGGCATCATCCAGTTGCAGAACAAGATCAAGCGCACCAATACGATTTCGCGCTGAGACTCCGGAAGAATTTCGAGATTTCATGTCCAAGAGCCTTGAAACCCTGAACGCCTCGCTGCAGGAAACCCTGGGCGAGCGTCTGGTCAGTGTCGTGACGGCGCTGGAAGAACTGACCATCGTCGTCAAGGCGGAAGATCTGGTGTCGGTGTGCATGACACTGCGCGACGACGACAAACTGCATTTCGAGCAGCTGATCGACATTACCGGCATCGACTACAGCCAGTATGGCGACGGTGCTTACGAAGGTCCGCGGTTCGCCTCGATTTATCATCTGCTGAGTCTCAAGCACAACTGGCGCCTGCGTCTGCGGGTGTATGCGCCTGACGATGATTTTCCGGTACTGGCGTCGGTGATCGGCGTCTGGGACTGTGCCAACTGGTATGAGCGCGAAGCGTTCGACCTCTACGGCATCATGTACACCGGACACCCCGACCTGCGCCGCATCCTCACCGATTACGGTTTTGTCGGTCATCCGTTCCGCAAGGATTTTCCGCTGTCGGGCAACGTCGAGATGCGTTACGACCCCGACCAGCAGCGCGTGATCTACCAGCCGGTGACGATCGAACCGCGCGTGATCACGCCGCGCATTGTGCGCGAAGACAACTACGCGGACTCCGAAGGTTTCCGCAAGGGCTGATGCATGGCTGAAATCAAAAATTACACGATGAACTTCGGGCCGCAGCATCCGGCGGCCCACGGCGTGCTGCGTCTGGTGCTGGAACTCGACGGCGAGGTGATCGAGCGCGCCGATCCGCATATCGGCCTGCTGCACCGCGCGACCGAAAAACTCGCCGAGAACAAGACTTTCATCCAGTCGGTGCCGTACATGGACCGTCTCGACTACATGTCGATGATGGCCAACGAGCACGCTTATGTGATGGCGATCGAAAAGCTGCTGGGCATCCAGGTGCCGGAGCGCGCGCAATACATCCGCGTGATGTTCGACGAGATCACCCGCCTGCTGAACCATCTGCTGTGGCTGGGCGCGCACGGTCTCGACATCGGCGCGATGACCATCTTCCTGTATTGCTTCCGTGAGCGCGAAGACCTGTTCGACGTGTATGAGGCGGTTTCCGGTGCACGCATGCATGCGGCCTATTACCGTCCGGGCGGCGTCTACCGCGACCTGCCGGACACGATGCCGCAGTACACCGCGACGCGCATCCACAATGACAAGGCCACGAAGGCGCTGAACGAAAACCGCCAGGGTTCGGTGCTCGATTTCATCGATGACTTCACCAAGCGTTTCCCGGCTTACGTTGATGAATACGAAACGCTGCTGACCGACAACCGCATCTGGAAACAAAGGACGGTGGGTATCGGCGTGGTGTCGCCGGAGCGCGCGCTGCAGCTGGGCTTTACCGGTCCGATGCTGCGCGGTTCGGGCATCGTCTGGGATCTGCGCAAAAAGCAGCCCTATGAAGTCTATGACCGCATGGATTTCGATGTCGCGATCGGCGTCAACGGCGATTGTTACGACCGTTATCTGGTGCGCGTCGAAGAAATGCGTCAGGCCAACCGCATCATCAAGCAGTGTGTGGACTGGCTGCGCAAGAATCCGGGCCCGGTGATGGCTGACAGCCACAAGGTGGCGCCGCCGTCGCGCGTGGCGATGAAAACCAATATGGAAGAGCTGATTCACCACTTCAAGCTCTTCACCGAAGGTATGCATGTGCCGCCGGGTGAGGCGTATTCCGCGGTTGAGCATCCGAAGGGCGAGTTCGGCATTTACCTGGTGTCCGACGGTGCCAACAAACCGTACCGGCTGAAGATCCGTGCGCCGGGCTTCCCGCATCTGGCGGCGCTGGATGAAATGGCCAAGGGCCACATGATTGCCGACGTGGTGGCGATCATCGGCACCCAGGACATCGTATTCGGGGATATTGATCGATGAACGCGCCGATGACTTTATCGCCTGATTCGCTGGCGAAAATCGACAAGGCGGTTGCCAAGTATCCGCCGGACCGCAAGGATTCGGCGGTGATGGCAGCGCTGACCATTGCCCAGGACGAGAAGGGCTGGCTGTCCACCGAGACCATGGATTTTGTCGCGCAGTATCTCGGCATGCCGCCAGTTGCGGTTTACGAGGTGGCGTCGTTCTACACGATGTACGACCTGAAGCCGACCGGCAAATACAAGCTGACCATCTGTACCAACCTGCCGTGCGCGCTGCAGGGCGCGACCCGCACTGCGGAATATCTGAAAAAGACATTGGGTATCGGTTTCAATGAAACCACGCCGGACGGCCGCATTACCCTGAAAGAGGGCGAGTGCATGGGCGCCTGCGGTGATGCACCGGTGCTGATCCAGAACAACAAGAAAATGCTGTGCGCGATGAGCAATGAAAAAATCGACCAGCTGCTGAAGGACTTGAAATAATGGGCCTGCCGATTCCTCCGTTTGCCGGTGACATTTTCGGGCCGGATGCCGTGATCATGAAGGGCATCAGCGGCGCGAACTGGCGTCTCAAGGATTACGAGTCGCGCGGCGGCTATTCGGCGTTGAAAAAGATCATTGCCGAGAAGATTCCGCCGGAGCAGGTGGTCAATGAACTGAAGAAGTCTTCGCTGCGCGGCCGCGGCGGCGCCGGTTTTCCGACGGGCCTGAAGTGGAGCTTCATGCCGCGGCAGTTCCCGGGACAGAAGTATCTCGTTTGCAATTCCGATGAGGGCGAGCCGGGCACATTCAAGGACCGCGACATCCTGCGCTATAACCCGCACATCCTGATCGAAGGCATGATCATCGGCGGTTACGCGATGGGCATCACCGTGGGTTACAACTATATCCACGGCGAAATCTGGGATGTCTACGAGCGCTTCGAAGAGGCGCTGGAAGAGGCGCGCGCCGCAGGTTACCTCGGCGACAAGATCCTCGGCACCGATTTCTCGTTCCAGTTGCATGCGCACCACGGCTTCGGCGCCTATATCTGCGGCGAAGAAACCGCGCTGCTGGAGTCGCTCGAAGGCAAGAAGGGACAGCCGCGATTCAAGCCGCCGTTCCCGGCGAGCTTTGGTCTTTACGGCAAGCCGACGACCATCAACAACACCGAGACTTTTGCTGCGGTGCCGTGGATCATCAACAACGGCGGCGATGCGTTCCTTGCCCTCGGCAAGCCGAACAACGGCGGCACCAAGATCTTCTCGATCTCGGGGGATGTCGCACGTCCCGGCAATTACGAAATCAAGCTCGGCACGCC
>JBIIZE010000118.1:0-6457 GCA_044346435.1 Burkholderiales bacterium | reverse complement strand
CCCGCCGACCACCAAACCCAGTTCCAGCAGATAAAGTGCGAGAAGACCGCGGAACAGATCGCCGAACAGCGGCTTGAGCGGGGCAAAACCCTCGCTGCCGACGACCCAGCCGATGACGATGCCGCCGGCCAGCAGAACGATGCCCTTGTTGGCCGCGACTTCACGGAACACCGGTGCCCCGGCCGTCCCGCCGGAACGCGCAAGAATCACGCCGGCAATGATGCCCGGCGCCTCCATCAGCGCCAGCAACACCGGCATGAAAGATTCAGCCGGAATGCCGCGCTGCTGCAGATAGGCCGTTGCGATGGCGAAGGTCACCACAGAAACAGAACCGTAGTGCGCAGCGACACTGGCAGCATCGCTGCGCGCAAGACCGACCACATGCCGCAGCACCGGGAAGAGAATAAAAGGCAGAGCGAAGCCTGCAAACACGGCGAACACCGCCGGAAGTGCCACATGCGACAACGGCTGGTGCGAGAGTTCGACGCCGCCTTTCAGACCAATCGCCAGCAGCAGGTAAATTGACAGCGCTTCGTATACCGGCTCCGGAAAACGCAGGTCCGAACGTACCAGCCTTGCAGCGACGCCCAGCGCAAAAGTCAGGACCAGCGGATCAATCGGCATGCGGCAAACCTGCCCCTCAAATCACTTTTTTTGCTTTCAAAGCCGTGATGGTTGCGGCGTCGTAACCGAGTTCACCGAGTATCGCCTCGCTGTCAGCCCCAACCTTGCGCGGCGGCGTGTCGGCGCGCGGGCCGTCATGCGCAAAGTTGAACGGCGACAGCGGCACCTTGAGGTCTTTCGCAAAACCGGTAACCGAAGGCGGAAAGGTATGAAACAGCCCGCGCGATTCGGTCTGCGCCTCCGACATGCACTCGGGAATGGTCCGGACGCGGCCCGCGGGCGCACCGGCTTCGTTGAACAGGGGCTCCCACTCGGCAGCCGTACGTGTCATCAGCTTTTCCTGCATCAGGGCGCGCAGCGCCGGAATGTTGTCGCGCCGCGCCGGGCCCGTCGCAAAACGCGGATCGTCGTTCAGCGCGGTCAGCCCCAGCACCTTGAGCAGACCCTGGTGCTGATGCTCCTCGTTGATGGCAAAGGCGATCAGCCCGTCGGCGGTATTAAAGGTGGTCGACGCCGGCGAACGGCTGGCCGCATCATTGCCGCCCTGCCTGGGGGTTGAGCCGGTATTCATGTGGGCCGTCACCACCGAGGCCATCAGGATGATGTTGGTGTCGAGCATCGACAGGTCGATGTACTGGCCTTTGCCGGTGCGCTGCTTCTGGTACAGCGCCGCGGATACGGCATAGGCCGCAGCGAGTCCCGTCGAATAATCGATGATGGGCGGACCCGCCTTCAGCGGGCCGCTTTCCTCGGTGCCGGTCACGCTCATGAATCCGGACCAGGCCTGGATCACGCTGTCATAGGCCGGATGTTTTTGTTTCGGGCCGGTATTGCCGTAGGCGGTGATCGACATGAAGATCACTTCCGGATTGACCTTCTTTACCGCTTCGTAATCGATGCCGCGTTTGGCCGCGGAGCCGCTGCGCAGGTTCTGCACCACCACGTCGCATTCGGCGGCGAGCTTGAGGAATACGTCGCGGCCTTCCGGCGTGTTCAGATCCAGCGACAGAAAACGTTTGTTCGACGATTGGGTCATGAAACCCAGCGACAGGCCCTGCTGGCCATACGCAGGATCAGCGGCTTCGGAACGCCAGCGCACGGTTTCGCCTTTGCCAGGCGGTTCAATCTTGATGACTTCCGCACCCAGCAGCGCAAGCTGGTAGGCACAGAATGGTCCCGCCAGCACGCGGGTGAGATCCAGCACTTTAACTCCGGCAAAAGCCCTTTGATCCGACACGTTGACGCTCCTTCGATAAACAGGCGGGCATCATATCAAGGCACCGGACGGCGCCGGCACGGCAGTTCACATTGCGCGAACCGCCGACAGCCCCGTCAACGAAGTCGTGCTGCCCCGACCTGCAGCGGTTGTCGCGCCGCCTTTTCCTGCGCAACGCGCACAAGCAGTTCACGCACCTGCGGCACGACCTCACGTGCCGCCTCTTCACCGGCGGCAAGATTCGCGATCTTCTGCGAAAAATCGGTGATGCGCGTACGGATGGTCTGCGGACGTATCACCACATCGGCCTGCTGTGCATCGACGGAACCACGCCACGACACATCCACCGCAATGACAATATCAGCCCCCATCTGTCGCGCCACGGAAGCCGGCACCCGGCTTGCCACACCGCCATCGACATATTCAGTGCCGCGGATCACCACCGGCCAGAACAGTTTGGGTACGCTGGCCGACGCACGTACTGCGAGACCGGTGTTGCCGCGATTGAAAATGGTCATGCGACTGGTTTCGCGTTCCGCAGCAACAACCGCAAAGGGTTTCTGCAGCGCCTCGATCGGCCGGTTACGTAGCGTGTCGTTGATATAGGCCTGCAACCGGCCGCCTTCGATCATGCCGGGCCCGAACAACGTGAAGTCGAGCAGGTCATTGTCCTCAATGGACAAAGCCGTTGCCTCGAGTTCCGCGGCACGCATGCCGCCGGCGTGCAGCGCAGCCACGACGGCACCCGAGCTGACGCCAACGATGACATCCGCCTCAATGCCGGCCTCCTCAAAAGCCTTGAGCACGCCGACATGGGCAAAACCGCGCGAACCGCCGGCCCCCAGCACCAGACCGACGACCGGCTGCGTTTTGGACAGGCGCTGCAACGGTGCGGCATAAGGCGCATCGGCCGCTGTATGGTTGACGGGCGCAGTCGCACATCCCGCCAGCAGCAAGGCGATCAGCGGGAACAATAAGGTTTTGGTCAGCAGTCGCATGGCGTCCGAGTGTCTGATGACCGGCAATCCCGGTCAAGGTTCCCGCAGCAGCGGACAAACGCAGGGGTCGACGAGTAACCAATTTGGTCACCAATGGTTGCCATGCCCGGGTAAAAACGACAGAATTAGCGATTAATGCTGCAACCAAAACCGCATTTAAAAACATCGTAGCCCATCGAGGAGATACACCATGCAAGTCACCCGCAGCCTGACCCTGATGCTCATTGCCACGCTGGGCATCTCTGTCGCGCAGACCGCGACTGCCGCCAGCCAGGAATACCCCAACCGCCCCATCCGTCTGATCATCCCCAATGCGCCAACACCTTGACGCAGGTCAGCGGCCAGCAGATCGTCGTCGACAACCGTGGCGGCGCAGGCGGCCTGATCGGCATGGAAATCGGCAAGGACGCCATCCCCGACGGCTATACCTTGCTGTCTGCCTCGACTGCAGCGATGGTTATCGGTCCGCACATTCACAAAAAACTGCCGTTTGATCCGATGAAGGACTATGCCTTCATCTCGCTGTTCGGGATTACACCCAACATCGTTGTCGTCAATCCTTCAATACCGGTGAAATCGGTCAAGGAACTGATCGAGTACAACAAGTCCCGCGGCGGCAAGGCGAACATGGCTTCGGCAGGAACCGGCTCGCAAAGTCATCTGGCCGGCGTTTTGTTCATGCAACTCGCGAAGTCCGAAGCCTTGCACGTGCCCTATAAAGGCGGCGGCGCATCCGTGGCTGCAGTGGTCGGAGGCGAATCGCAATGGACCATCACACCGGCGCCCGCAGTGGCCGGCCTGATCAAGGGCGGCAAGTTGCGCGCGATCGCACATACCCTGGCCAATAAATCGGCGCTGCTGGGCGATTTGCCGGCTGTAGCGGAAACCGTGCCTGGCTACCAGTATGGCGGATGGAATGGTCTGCTCGCCCCGGTGAAGACCCCCAAGCCCGTCCTCGCCAAACTGCATGCGATGGTTATCAAGGTCTCGCAGAACGCCGAGTTCCGCAAACACTTTGAAACCCAGATGACCGAGGTGGTCACTGACACGCCCGAAGAATTCCGCAAATTCGTCGACGCAGAAATCAAGGCCATGGGCCCGGTAGTCAAATCCGCCGGTCTGCAGCCGTTCTGAGCACCATCCGATGAAATAAAAAAGGCGGCCTCGGTCGCCTTTTTTATTGGCTGCAGAAGCCGGCTTTCGCAGCGCCCATCGTCATGACGAAGGCCGCGTTACAATCGCGCCTCGAAAATTCATTCTTGCAGGAGCACCGCCGGTGAAAGCCTTGATCGTCAGAGAACATGGACCTGTTGAAAACCTGCTGCTGGAGGATGTGCCTGATCCGGTACCGGGGCCTGGCGAGGTACTGGTCGATGTCCATGCCGCCAGCGTCAACTTCCCTGATCTGCTGGTCATTGGCGGCACCTATCAGATCCTGCCCAAACGGCCGTTCAGCCCGGGCAAGGACATGGCCGGCGTGGTTGCTGCCGTCGGCGCGGGCGTTACCACCTGCAAGCCCGGAGACCGTGTCGCCGCACAAAACGAATACGGCGCCTATGCGCAGAAATGCGTAGTGCCCCAGAACAATTGCTACCCGATGCCGGACAACATGAGCTTCGCCGATGCCGCGGCGATGGGCATCGCGTATCCGACAGCGCATTTCGCCCTGGTGGAGCGCGGCCAGTATCAGCCGGGCGAAACGGTGCTGATCAACGGTGCCGCCGGCGGCGTCGGCATCGCGACCATCCAGGTGGCGAAGGCGCTGGGTGCGAAAGTGATCGCCAGCGTCGGCAGCGCTGAAAAAGCCGAACTCGCAAAAAAACATGGCGCCGACCACGTGGTTCGCACCGATGTACCGAACCTGCGAGATGCCTTCCGCGATCAGGTAATGGCCGCCACAGGCAAACGCGGCGTCGATATCATTGTTGATCCGGTGGGCGGCGACGTATTCGACGCCAGCATGCGCGTCATCGGCTGGTCCGGCCGCATCATCGTTGTCGGTTTTGCCGAAGGTCGCATCCCCGAAATCAAGGCCGGTCATCTGCTGGTGAAAAACATCTCGCTGATCGGCCTGCAGTACAGCGCCTATCGCGATCGTCAGCCGGAAAAAGTGCAACGCGTGCAGAAGCAGCTGTTTGATTGGTACGCTCTGGGCAAGATCAAACCGCATGTAATGGCGGCCTGGCCTCTGGAGCAATACCGTGAAGCGCTGGCCACGGTGCGCGACCGCAAGGTCGTCGGCAAGGTTGTCATTTTGACTCGACCATAACCCGAAAATATCGTAAATATTTGTTTTTATTATTCTTTTTGACGACACTGCGCAATGCGCACCGTCATCAAAGCAAAATCATCAGCGCCAACTTTTATCGGAATTGATCATGGAAAAGCCCAAATCCGCCGCATCCCTGCTGCGCCCGCTACCCCGCTGGATTTTCATGAGCCGCTGGCTGCAGGCCCCCCTGTATATCGGACTGATCGTCGCACAGGCCGTCTACGTCTGGCAGTTCTGGGGCGAACTGATCCACCTGCTGCAGATGATTTCCGTCAAGGACATCACCGAAACCGAAATCATGCTGATCGTACTCGGCCTGATCGACGTGGTGATGATTTCGAATCTGCTGGTCATGGTGATCGTCGGCGGCTGGGAAACCTTTGTCTCGCGGCTGGATCTCGAAGGCCACCCGGACCAGCCGGAATGGCTGTCACACGTCAACGCCGGCGTGCTCAAGGTCAAACTGGCGACGGCGATCATCGGCATCTCGTCGATCCATCTGCTGAAGACCTTTATCAATGCCACGCAGTACGACGAAAAAACGCTGATGTGGCAGACCATCATTCATCTGACGTTTGTCGGCTCGGCGATGGCGATCGCCTATACCGAAAAACTAACTCAAGCCACGCAAAGCGCCAAAGCGCATTGACCCGGTTTCAATCCGGAATGGCTCTGTGTAAATCACACCCCCGAAAGTCGCCGGAACTATAGAATGATCAGATCGGGTGCGGCGGACACTGCCGCACCAGCGACGGAGCCAGCACATGCGGTTCGCCTTCAGACCGGAAATCAACGCGATTACCCGCGGTATCGCCGCAACCAATCCCCGCCATTGGTTTATAGGCTTCGTCGTTTTTTTTGCAGTGATTGGCACCGGTTCCTGGATGATCAATCTTGAATCCAGCGAACGCGAAGCCCGGCGCAAAGTGGACCTGGTCGTCCAGGGCACCGCGCTTCGTTCGCAAATGAACCGCGAACTGAATCGCGTGTTATACCTCACCAGCGGTTTGCGCAGTTATCTCGTCGTCCGCCAGAAAACACTTGAACGCGACGAGATCGAAAGCATCCTTGCCGCGATGTACGGGGAGTCGCAGCACATCAAGAACTTCGCGGTCGCCATCGGCCATCGCGTTGCCTATATCCACCCGATGGCCGGCAATGAAAAAGCCGTGGGGCTGTTCTACCCGGACGTGCCCGAGCAGTGGAATGCCATCAAAAGAACCATCGACTCCGGGAAACCCGCGTTGCTCGGCCCCGTCAAACTGGTTCAGGGCGGCTCAGGGCTGATCTACCGCGTCCCGATCTTCATCAACGGACACTACTGGGGATTGCTGTCCTCGGTATTCG
>JBIIZE010000117.1:0-6471 GCA_044346435.1 Burkholderiales bacterium | reverse complement strand
AGGAACTCAACCAGGTCAAGCCCGATCTCCCAGAAAAAGTCTTGTTAATTCATCAGGTTTTTATGTCGGTCGGGAACCCGAAAACATCGATTGCTGATCCGTAAGGTTGGCGAAAGTTTGGACTGCGATGCTGCGCCGTCAAATATGAGTGCGCATGCGAACCTCCCCCTTGGGCGGCTGCACATCGCAAAGGATGCAGAATCTTGGCCCAAACGCCGGCTCGTTCCTGTCAGCCCTGCACAGCCTGCTGCGACGGCTGGCTGCAGATCCATGTCAGCGGCCTGAAAGTCCATCCCGGTAAACCCTGTCCCCACAGCACCGGTAAAGGCTGCCGCATATATGCCGACCGGCCCGTCGATCCCTGCGTCAACTTTATCTGCGGTTGGAAAATGGAAGGCAGCGCCTTGCCGGACTGGATGCAGCCACATAATTCCAAAGTCATTTTTCTGCCGAATCAGACAACGTGGCGCAATTTCCCGGTCGATGTTGCCGTTCCGGTCGGCAAACGCATTCCGCCGCGGGCATTGAACTGGCTGCAGCAGTTTGCGCAAACCAACAACAGGATGCTGCTGTATTCGGAACAGATCGCAGAAAAGGGAACCTTCACCAACCGTCAGCGTGTTGCGGCTTACGGCCCGCCCGACTTCCAGCGCGAAATGTCCGAACGTTTTGCCGATGGCAACGTCAACCTTGGCGTCATCGAAAACAGCGCCTCGACATCCATAACCTGAATCCGGTCAGTCCCGCTGCACGGCAAAACCCTGCGGCTCTTCCCCGCTGCGACTGCGCGCCACCATCCCGCGATATGCCGATTCCAGTCCGCGACTGAATCGTGCGGTATCAAACAGCGGCGAATCAATACGCTGCTGCGCAACTCGCTTGCGCAAATCGGCGAGTAATTGCGGGGACATCGCGAGTTTCAGCGCGAGCGCAGCGTAATCTTCCGTCTGATCGGTAATCAGCTCCGGTAAACCCATTGCAGTCAGCAGGCTGGCTGCCATGCGCGAAACAAAAGCCTCGCCGCGGCAGGTCAGCACGGGGACGCCGGCCCACAAGGCGTCGCTGGCCGTGGTGCCCGCGTTAAACGGCAGCGTGTCGAGAAACAAATCGGCCAACTGCAGACGCGCCAGATGATCGGCATACGGCAGACGGCCGGCAAAAATCAGACGCGCCGGATCAATCCCGCGCTTCGTTGCTTCAACGCCAAGGTTTCGCACAACCGCCGGGCTTTCGCCAAGCAGCCACAACACGCTGCCGGGAATATCGCGCAGCAGATCCATCCACAACCCGAACACCTGCGGCGTAATTTTGTAGCTGTTGTTGAAACAGCAGAACACGAATCCGGACGACGGCAAGCCCGCTTCGCTGCGTGCCGGTTTGCGGGAAGCCATGACACGGCGATCATCGTTGGCCTGAAAACAATCCGGCAGATAGACGATTTTTTCGGCGTAATCGTTCTGGCGCTCCGGGGGCACAACCATCGGGTCGGCTAACAGGTAATCCATGTACGGCGCGCCCATGGTCCCGGGGAATCCCAGATAATTCACCTGCACCGGCGCCGGCCGGCAGGCAAATATTCCGGGCCGTCCATTGAAGGTGTGCCCCATCAGGTCAACGGCAATGTCGATTTCCATGTCGCGCATCAACGCTGCAACATCGTCATCAGAGCGGTCCTGCACATCAATCACATGGCCCAGGGCGCTTCGAACACGACGTGACATCGGACTTCCATCATCTTTTTTCAGTGCAAATCCGGTGACCTCGAATTGTTTTCGATCGTGTTGTTCGAACACGCCGGCCATCAAATACGAGACGGGATGCTCACAGAAATCGGCAGAAACATAAGCGATGCGAATCCGGTCATGGCGATAAACCGTTCCTGAGTAGAGCAGCGGCAACCGCTCAGGATATTTGTCGGCGACGCGAATGCGTGCGCAGGCCAACTGAGCGGCGGCAGATGCAGAAACGGCCAGAAAGGCAAGCGGCGTATCCGCCTTGCGGCCGGCGTCTACAGCCTTCAGCAAGTCATCCCGCTTTTGCCCATAGTCCGTCCAATCACAACAATGTCCGCGCGAATGAAACAGATCGCCCTCGGCATAATCCCAATCCGGCGCCCGCTCAAGCAGCCGGGCCAGAGCTGACGCGGTCTCTTCGTGCCGCCCCATGGCGCGCAGACACTGGGCGCGGTTATTGAGCGCCTTGAGGTTGTCAGGCGCCGCCTTTAATACGCGTTCGAGGTAAGTCAGGGCATCAGCGTAACGTGACTGCTTGTAAAGGAGAATCGCAAGATTATTTAAGGTCTCGGTGTCTGCCGGAGCAAGTTGCAACGCACGCTGATAGCCTTCGACCGCCTCGGCTGCACGATGAAGATCATGTAAGGCATCAGCACGCAGTCTGTGCAAAATCGCCACATCCGGATTCAGCGCCAGCACCTGCTCGTATTCCGCGAGGGCGGCAGCGCTGTTCCCCGCATCCTGCAACAGGTTGCCGCGGTTGATCCGCGCCTCGTGAAAGCCGGGCTCAATAGCCAGGGCGCGATCCACACTCGCTAGCGCCTCCGCCGGACGTTGCAGGGCACGCAGGGTATTGCCACGATTGTTGTGCAGCATCGCCAGACCGGGCATCTGCTCCAGCGCCCGGGCATAATCGATCAGCGCCTCTTCAAACTGTCCGAGATCATGCAAGGCATTCCCGCGGTTGGTCAGGATTTCCACGCGATCCGGCTCCCGCACCAGTGCGTGTCCGTAAGCCGCGACCGCATCGTCGGCCCGACCCGTTGCATGCAGCGCGTTGCCGTAGCCGTACCACGTGAGGGCATCATCAGGTCGCAGACCCAGCACGCGTTCGTAACAGGTGATCGCCTCGCGCATTTCACCCCGCGCCATCCGGATCTGGGCAAGATGCAAAACGGCCTCCGCAGCCGCCGGCTCTGCGGCAATCGCAGCATTCAGATAACGCAGCGCAGCGTCCAGGTCACCGGACTGGGCAGCAATTAACCCCAACTGGTGCAACGCGGCGGCATGCTGCGGATTGCTTTGCAGAATTTCCCGACAAAGCCGCTCGGCGCCAGCCAGATCGCCGGCCTGATACCGGTTAGCTGCGTTGTCGAACAACGCCTTCAGCGCAGCGGATTGTGATGAGATCGACATGCGGCCGCAGATTCAATATTGAGACAGATCAAAATTCGGTACGGACGTTATGGTAACAATTGGCGACCCATCTGCACCGGGTCGACGCTGGATTCAACGTGATAAGCTTGAGAAAACCAACAAACCATCCACACCAAAACATCCATGATCCCAGTATTTATCGGCTACGACGGCCGCGAAACTGTCGCTTACAACGTGCTGGCCCACAGCATTCTGGCCCGCTCATCAGAACCCGTCACCATCGCGCCGCTGATGCTGTCCCAGCTGAATGGCATTTTCAAGCGTGAGCGGCATCCGCTGCAGTCAACGGATTTTTCCTTCTCGCGCTTTCTGACGCCCTACCTGTCCGGCTTCAACGGCTGGTCGGTATTCTTGGACTGCGACATGCTGGTGCTCGATGACATCGCAAAACTATGGTCGCTGCGTGATGACCGGTATGCGGTGATGGTCATCAAACACGACCATGTGCCCAAAGAGGAACGCAAATTCCTCAACGAGCCGCAAAGCAAATATCAGAAAAAAAACTGGTCCAGCGTGATGCTGTTCAACAATGCGCGCTGCAAGGCGCTGACTCCTGAATACGTCAATACCGCCACGGGTCTTGAATTGCATCAGTTCAAATGGCTCGGCGATGATGGCCTGATCGGCGAGTTGCCCAACCGCTGGAATCATCTCGTCGCCTATGATGAGCCGCGCCCGGATGCCGCGCTGGTGCATTACACGCTGGGCGGCCCTTACTTCGATGAATTCCGCGACTGCGAATATTCGAAAGAGTGGTTTGCCGAACGCGATGCCATGCTCCACGCAGGCGTCAAGGCGCGCTGAGCCCGCAATCAGTTCGATGGGGCCGGTAGTTTCTCGAACAGCTGGCGCCACTGCGCGGATATCGCCTCAACCGCCAGACGTTCGGCCACCAGAGCCTGACCGCGCTTGATACGGCCAAGGACTTCTCCGCGGTGAGTCATTGCCCAGCGGATTCCGGCAATCAGATCTTCACCCAGCCATGCCGCTTCGCCGAACGGCAAATAACTCGACAGCGGGCTGGCCACCGGCAGGCGCCCGGACTGCAGAGCATCGGCAAGGCGGTTCGATGACACGCCTGACTTCATCGGATCGGCCGGATCACCGGGTATCAACACCAGATCGCAGCGCCGCAACGCCACGCGTGTCGCCTCCAGTGACCACGGCGTAAAACGCACTTCCAGTTGCGGCGCGCAGGCCGCATTGATGCGTTGTACGGCCTGCTCGAGTCCCTGACCGGCTTCGGTGACGATGGTCAGACGACAACGCTGCCCGGCACTGTAGGCAAACAGCGCATCCATCATGCGCTCCAGATAACGCACGTTGTTGATGTGCCCGAACCACAGCAGTTCCAGGGTTTTACCTGGCGCAAATTCCGGACGCCTCGACGCTGACAGGATGGCATCCTCAATCACCTGCGGCGACTGACCGCCCATATGCCCGCGCATCAGCTCGGCCATACGTACGGAATTGACCGTCACCACATCGGCCAAAAGCAGCGCCTCTTCGTAAAAACGTTCAACATCGGGCGGCTTCTGCGAAAAAGGGTAATCGCAGATGTCGAGCACCAGACCGGCGCCGGCCTCCTTGGCGCGCCGGCACACCGCCAGCCAGTCATCCGCGCGCACATCCAGAAACAGTTTGCCGACGATGCAGATGCCGACCCGGGAAAAATCGATCCGCGAAACCGCCGCCGTGTCATCCGGTGCGAGAAACACATTGCGATGTCCGGCATGTTGCCAGCCTGCTGCGGCCACCCCGGTGCGCAGGCGGATGCTGGCGAGGTGTGAGTTCAGCAGCGCTGTTTCCGGCTGCGCATTGCCGATGTCGTCAATGACCACCGGGGGCACCAGCCACAGTGCGTCCTTGCCGGTGTCAGCCATCGCGTAAAACCGTCTTCGCTGCCGGGTTCGCGTTCAGATGCCCAGCGCTTTCAGCTGCTTCTCCGGGTAACGCGTGCCGGCGGTGACCCCGGGCGGAAACGCCGCGGACAGTTGGGCGAGTTCGGCTTCGCTCAGCTGCAGGGAGACCGCAGCCAGATTCTGCTCCAGGTAAGCGCGTCGTTTGGTACCGGGGATCGGCACGATGTCCTTGCCCTGAGCCAATAGCCAGGCCAGTGCAACCTGCGCCGGCGTAGCCTTGTGAGCACTTGCTATCGTCTCGAGAGATTTCAGCAAATCATTGTTTTTATTGATATTTTCAGGAAGGAACCGCGGGTGTTCGCGGCGCCGGTCCTTGGCAATCAGCGCATCAACGCTCTTGATCGTCGCGGTCAGATAACCCCGGCCCAGTGGCGCATATGCCATATAGCCGATACCCAGTTCGCGGCAGGTTGGCAGGATCTCGGTTTCGACATCGCGGCTCCACAGCGAATATTCGGTTTCAACCGCAACAATCGGATGCACCGCGTGCGCACGGCGGATGGTCTGTGCGCCGGCTTCCGACAAGGCGAGATAACGCACCTTGCCCTGCTCGACCAGCCGTTTCATCGCGCCGACGGTATCTTCAATCGGCACTGTCGCATCGACGCGATGCAGACCGTAGATGTCGATGACATCGACGCCGAGCCGTTTCAGGCTGGCATCGCAGGCCTGTGGCACGTAGTCGGGGTGACCGCCGGTCAGCGCCGGCGCATCGCCACCGCCACGAGAGGCGAGGCCGAGATTGCCGAATTTCGTCGCGAGCAACACCTGGCTGCGACGGCCCTTGATGGCCTGCGCAATCAGGGATTCATTGATGCCGCTGCCGTAGGCATCCGAAGTCACGAGCAGGTTGCAGCCCAGTTCAAAGGCGCGATGCATGGTCGCGATCGACTCGGCATCATCGGGTTCACCGTAGCTGATCGACATGCCCATGCAACCGAGGCCCAGCGCCGGCACTTCAGGGCCGTTACGGCCGAGTCTGCGTTTCTGCATTCTGTGTTCTCCTTGCGATCGCCGGCGTCGCGCCGGAGCGTTGCTGCAGGCGCGGCGCGCATTGCGCGCGCCGCGCTTGACCCTCTACGGCAATCTTACTTGGCGTAGCTGACGGTCAGGTCGCCGACACCGTCGACATGGCCTTCCAGTTTGTCGCCGGGCTTGATCGGACCAACGCCGGCAGGCGTGCCCGACATGATGATGTCGCCGGGTCGCAGCGTGACCAGGTGCGACAGGTAGGAAATGGTTTCCGGCACATTCCAGATCAGTTCCGACAGATCACCCTTCTGCTTCACTTCTCCGTTGACCTTCAGCCAGATCGCGCCTTTCGCCGGGTGGCCGACCATTGCCACCGTTTTCAGCGCGGTGCACGGTGCGGAATTGTC
>JBIIZE010000374.1:0-2924 GCA_044346435.1 Burkholderiales bacterium | reverse complement strand
CTGTCTGTCGGGCAAACCGAATGAGCTGACCGCGCACAACGGCAACGTCGCCGTGGCGATGACCAATGCGGCGCTGAAATCGATCGACCGCAAGGGCCAGTGCGTCAGCATCGAAGAAGTCATGAACGACGCCCGCGCCAAGAACGACTCGAAACGCGCGGCCTGACAGAGAAGCTGACATGTCAAACTCATCTTCCAAATTAGCCACCCGTTATTTCATCGATCTCACCCAGCCCGAGATCGCCGCGCAGTTCAAGAAGAACCCGCTGGTGATCCTGCCGGCGGGCAGCGTCGAACAGCACGGCCCGCACCTGCCCACCGGCACCGACATCTACGCTGCCAATGTCATCGGCCACGCCGTGGCCGAGCGCATGGACGGCCTGGTACTGCCCGGCGGACCGCTGGGCGTGACGCCGATGCACATGCCCTTCGAAGGCACGATCACGCTGTCGCCGGACACCTATCAGCGCGTCGTCACCGAAACCTGCGCCTCCACTGCGCAGCACGGCGCCAAGCGCCTGCTGATCCTCAACTGGCATGAAGGTAATATTCCGTCGCTGGCGATTGCCTCCGAAAAACTGCATCGCGAAGTCGGCATGAGTGTCATCGTTGTCCAGGCCTGTTATGTCGCCGCCGAACTCTACGGCCACGACTGTGGCGGCCTGACCCACGGTGGTGAAATCGAAGCACTGGCCGTGCTGGCCTACCAGCCGAACCTGGTGCACCTCGACCGCATCGACAATGTCAATTCATCCGACCATAGCCACGGCCGCAAATGGGATCGCCTGCGCCGCACGCGGAGTTATCAGCCTGTTCTGCGCGACATCAAGACCATCGCCGCTACGGGTTGGTACGGCGCGCCGGAACATGCGACCGCCGCCAAAGGCGTCAAAATGCTCAACGACATCGCCGATGCCATCGCCAAGGAATGCGGCGAAATCTTCACGCTGCTCGACGAAGCACAGGGCGGCACCGCTGAAATCAAACACCTGAAGATTGCCGGCTGAGTCATGGCCAAGGTGCTGACACAGGCAGAAGCCAAAAGCATGGGCCTGCCCGGCCGCAAATCGCTGGAAATCGTTTCCGGCGAAAAAGGCTCGCAGGCAGTCACCCTGCGCCTGGTGGAAATCCCGCCGGTCAAACCGGGTGAAAGCCCGCGCGGCCGGCATTTCCATCAGGGTTTTGAAGAATGCATTTTTGTGATGTCCGGTGAAGGCTGCACCGAAGCCGACAGCGGCAACTATCCGCTGAAAGCCGGCGATACCATCCTGATTCCGTCGGGCGAGAAGCACGCCACGCGCAACACCGGCGGCGAACCGCTGGTGCTGCTGTGTTTCTTCCCGGTGTCGGACATCGCCCAGCGCACGCAGGAACACAAAGCCTGACCCCGCGGGCTTCAGCCCGCGGTTAGCCTATTCACCACGAAGAGAATCCGATGAGCATCGACGTCCTTTGCCTGCGCCCCGAAGCCGATTTCACCCGTGTCGGCGTCACACCGCCGAAAAACATCAACATCGCCTACCGCAAGCCTGACGATGCCGATGTACCGGCCTTGATGAAAGAAGCGCGCGCTGTCGTCATGCCCGCCGTCGGCCCGAAGCTGCCTGCCGCACTGTTCGAAGGCAGCTCGCTGAAAGTGGTGCAGATCACCGGCGCCGGCGTCGACCGCCTTGATGAGGCTGCGCTGAAAAAACTCGGCATCCCTGTGGCCAACGTCCCCGGCGGCAGCAATTCCGCACTGGCCGAATTCACCACCAGCTGCGCCTCGGTACTGTTGCGCCGCTTCGCCTGGGCCGATGCCGAAATCAAGAAAGGCAATTACGTCGCATTCCGCAACCGCATGATGGCCGACAACCTCGCCGGCATTGACGGCGCCACCGTCGGCGTCGTCGGTATGGGCGTGATCGGCATGGCAGTGGCACAGGCCTTCCACCGGATCGGCTGCAACATCGTTTATTTCGACCCCGCACTGAAAGACAAGACCAAGGCCGATGCAATGAAGGCCCGTGGCATGGCGCTGGATGAACTGCTGAAAACCGCCGATGTCGTCACGCTGCACGTGCCGTTGATTCCGGCGACCACGAATCTGATCGGCGCAGCACAGCTCGCAATGATGAAACCGGAAGCCGTACTGATTAACGGTGCCCGCGGCGGCGTGGTTGATGAAGCCGCACTGGCACAGGCACTGCAGGACAAACGCATCGCCGGCGCTGCAGTCGACGTTTACAGCATTGAACCCGCCACACCGGACAATCCGCTGCTGAAACTCGAGGGCGAAGCCGCCTCGCGCCTGCTGCTGACGCCGCATGTGGCCGGCGTGACCCGCCAGTCGGCGGCCTTCCTGTTCAAGGTCTCCTGGGAAAACGTCCAGCATGTGCTGAGCGGCGGGACGGTCGCACACCGCGTCTACTAAAATAGGGGGCAAGACGGCGCACAGCGTCGCCGCATCAGGAGGAGTCCCTTTGAAAGCCAGCAAAAAACTCGGCATCGCCGTCATCGGCGCCGGCCGCATAGGCACGCTGCGTGCGCGCCTGTCAGCCAAACACCCGTCCGTCGGATTTCTCGCGATATCCGATCTGGATCCGGCACGCGCCGCGGCGCTTGCCAAAACCACCGGCGCCGATGTCCATTCGGCCAACAACTTTGAAATGATCGAACACCCGGAAGTCACCGCGGTGTTCGTCTCCACGCCCGAGGGCGAACATGCGGCGCCGATCAAGCGCGCGCTCGAACTCGGCAAGCCGGTGCTGGTGGAAAAACCGATCGCGCTGTCATTGAACGATGCCGAGGACATCCTCGCCACACTGAAAGCCACCAAGGGCGAATTACGCATCGGCTACAGCCGCCGCTACAAGGAATGTTACTTGCGCGCCAAGGAACAGATGATCCAGGGCAGACTCGGCCGCGTGACCGGCGGTCTGGCC
>JBIIZE010000116.1:0-6509 GCA_044346435.1 Burkholderiales bacterium | reverse complement strand
ATGATGCGGTAGCGCATCAATGCCGGCAGCGGGAAGGTCAGCAGCGCGATGACGGCAAAGACAGGGGTGATCAGAAGCTGGAATGCGGCAAACAGGCTGGAACGGAGGAAGACCAGGATCATTGCAGCAGGCTGCGCACAGCCTCGGCAAGGTCGGCATGAATTACGGTGCCTTCGGGCAGATCGCCGTCTTTGCGGGTTTTTTTGCCTTTGCCGGTCAGTACCAGCACCGGTTGCGCGCCGACGGCGGCGCCGGCCTGCAGGTCGCGCAGTGAGTCGCCGATAAAGGGCACGCCGTCCAGGCTCACGCCAAAACGTTTGGAAATTTCGTCGAGCAGGCCGGGGCGGGGTTTGCGGCAGGCGCAACCGGCATCCTGGGCGTGCGGGCAGTAGAAAATGCCGTCAACCCGGCCGCCGACCAGACCGAGCGCGCGGTGCATCTTGTCGTGAATCGCGTTCAGCGTTGCCATGTCGAAAAGGCCGCGGCCGACGCCGGACTGGTTGGTGGCAACCAGCACGCGGTAGCCCGCCTGGTTGAGCAGGGCGATGGCTTCCAGGCTGCCGGGGATGGGTTTCCACTCGTCCGGGCTCTTGATGTAAGCCGCGCTGTCGTGATTGATGACGCCGTCGCGGTCGAGGATGACCAGTTTCATGCGGCGAGCTTGGAAATGTCGGCAACGCGGTTCATCAGCGTGCCCAGCTGCTGCAGCAGGGCTGCACGGTTGTTGCGAACCGCAGGGTCTTCCACCATCACCATGACTTCAGTGAAAAAACGGTCCACCGCCGGCTTGATGTTGGCCAGCAGTTGCAGGGCTTCCCGGTATTCGCCGGCGGTGAAGTGTTTTTCAGCCCGCGGTGTAATCTGTTCCAGGCCGTCCATCAGCGCGATTTCCGCCGCCTCGGTCATTAACGCGCGGTCAGGGGCGACGGTCTTGCCGGCAATGTCTTCGTTCTTGTTGATGATATTGAGCACGCGTTTGTTGGCAGCAGCCAGATCCTTCGCTTCCGGCAGGCCGGCGAAGGCGCGAACCGCAGCAAGGCGCAGCGGCACCTTGTGCAGCAGCTGCGGTCGCTGGCTCAGCACCGCATCGATTTCCTGCGTGGTGTAGCCGGCATCGGCGAAATAGCCGCGCAGGCGTTCGAACACGAAAGTCTGGAGTTCGGCGTCGGCATCGGCCAGCTTGAGGTCTTTCGGGAAGGCCTCAAAAGCATTTTTGACCAGATCGGCCAGCGACAGCGGCAGATCCCGTTCGATCAGGATGCGGATCACCCCCAGCGCATGACGGCGCAGCGCGAAGGGATCACGGTCGCCGGTGGGCAACTGGCCGATGCCGAACAGGCCGGCCAGTGTTTCCAGCTTGTCGGCAATGGCGACGGCGCAGGAGATCGGGTGTTGCGGCAACTGGTCGCCGGCGAATCGCGGCTGATAGTGTTCGGCGATGGCATTGGCGATTTCCACGGGTTCGCCGTCGTGCAGCGCGTAGTAGCGCCCCATGATGCCCTGCAGTTCCGGGAACTCGCCGACCATGCCGGTGACCAGATCGGCCTTGGCAAGGCGGGCGGCGCGGCCGGTGGCAACGTGATCGGCACCCAGCCCGCGGGCGATCGCGCTGGCCAGCTGTGCGACGCGCTCCACGCGCTCCAGCTGCGTGCCCAGCTTGTTGTGGTAGACGACCTTGCCCAACCGCGAGATGCGCGCTTCCAGGCGTTCCTTGCGGTCCTGATTGTAGAAAAAGCGGGCGTCATCGAGTCGCGGCCGCACCACGCGCTGATTACCGCTGATGATGTGCACGGGATCGGCGACCTGCATATTGCTGACGATCAGGAAGCGGTGGGTCAGCTTGCCGGCGCGGTCGAACAGCGGGAAATATTTCTGGTTGGTGCGCATGGTCAGAATCAGGCACTCCTGCGGCACTTCCAGAAACGCTTCATCAAAACTCGCTGTATAGACTACGGGCCATTCGACCAGCGCGGTGACTTCATCCAGCAGGACCGAGTAGTCGCCGAGGCTGGCGTTGAGCGCCTTGGCCTGGGCCTGCAGCTGGGTTTCGATCAGGCCGCGGCGTTTGTCGAAGCCGGCTACCACCTTGCCGCTGTCCTGCAATGCGGCTTCGTAATCCGTAGCCGATTTCAGTTCGATGTCGGCATTGCCGAGAAAACGGTGACCGTGGGTCGTGCGTCCGGCGGTCAGGCCCAGCGTGCTGACCTTGATGACATTGTCGCCGTGCAATGCGACCAGGCCGTGGGCGGGGCGCACGAATTTCACCGTGGTCAGGCCGTCCGGGAGCTGATAGGTCATGACCTTGGGAATCGGCAGGCGATCAATCGATTCGTTCAGCGATTCTTCCAGCGCACGATCGAGGGTCTGGCCCTTGGCGATGGTCTGCAGATAGACGAACTCGGCCTTGCCTTCCTGCTTGATGACGAAGGCATCCGATCCGTCGCGGCCGTCGGGAAACAGCGCCGCCATGTGACCGCGGCCCATCGCCGCCAGTTTTTTCTCCAGCGCTGCCGGGCCGTTGGGTTTGCGCACCACGTCCATCGGCATCAGTTTCTGTTCGACCGGCTGGTCCACGCCCTTGTCGAGCACCGCATCAAACAGTACGGCCAGGCGCCGCGGTGTTGCGAAAACGGTATGGCCGTCGCGTTCCAGCACGCCACGCTGCTTTAAACCCGCTGCAATGCCTGAAGCGAAGGCTTCTCCCAGCTTGCGCAACGCTTTCGGCGGCAGTTCTTCGGTATAGAGCTCGACCAGCAGTGTCTGGCTCATGCTTTGGCTCCGGCACGAGCGGCGAGCACTTCGTCGCGTTCCTCGGTCGGCAGGAAGGCCTGCAGCGCTTCGACGCTGGCGCGTTCAAAGCGGTGGGCCTTGCGCGAAGCGTAATAGGCCTGCGCCGCCAGCCGCGCCAGCGTACGCACGCGGCCGATGTAGGCGGCGCGCTCGGTCACTGAAATGGCGCCGCGCGCATCGAGCAGATTGAAGCTGTGCGAACACTTCATCACCATTTCGTAGCCGGGCAATGCCAGTCCGGCTTCAAACAGGCGTTTGGCTTCGCCTTCGAACTGGCCGAACTGTTGCAACAGCACGTCAACATTGGCGTGCTCGAAGTTGTAGGTCGATTGTTCGACTTCGTTCTGGAAATACACGTCGTGGTAACGCACGCCCGGCGCCCATTCGAGGTCGTAGACGCTTTCCTTCTGCTGCAGGTACATCGCCAGCCGTTCCAGACCGTAGGTGATTTCGCCCATGATCGGTTTACAGGGAATGCCACCGACTTCCTGGAAGTAGGTGAACTGGGTGACTTCCATGCCGTTGAGCCACACTTCCCAGCCCAGGCCCCAAGCGCCCAGTGTCGGCGATTCCCAGTCGTCTTCAACAAAGCGGATGTCGTGCTGCAGCGGATCAATGCCGATCTCGCGCAGCGAGCCGAGATACAACTCCAGAATGTTCTGCGGCGACGGTTTCAGCACAACCTGATACTGGTAGTAATGCTGGAGCCGGTTCGGGTTTTCGCCGTAACGGCCATCCTTGGGGCGTCGCGACGGTTGCACGTAGGCGGCTTTCCACGGTTCCGGACCGATGGCGCGCAAAAAGGTGGCGGTGTGGAAGGTGCCGGCGCCAACTTCCATGTCATAGGGCTGCAGCAGGGCGCAGCCGTGCTGGTCCCAGTACTGGTTCAGCTTGAGGATGATTTGCTGGAAGCTAAGCATTACAAATGCGCATTGGAGTGTTGCGGAGAAGGCGGGTTAAGCCCCGAATTTTACAGCCTTTACCGCAGCGCGCCAAAGGCGCAGCACGTCATTTCCCCGAGGGGGAACGGCGTGCCCAGGCAATGCCGATGGCCAAAACGCAAAGCGCCAGCGCCGCCAGATTGCCCCAGCGCACGAAGGGCGTTGCACCGCGCATGCCGGGAACCTCATGCGTGAGCACGGTCCGGGTGAATTCCGGTGCGGCGGCTTCGACATGGCCGTCAGGCGCGATTACTGCGGTGACGCCGGTATTGGTGGCGCGCAGCATGTAACGGCCGGTTTCGAGCGCACGCATCTGCGCAATCTGCAGATGCTGCGGGGGTGCGATCGAGCGGCCGAACCACGCTACGTTGCTGACATTGACCAGCAACGTAGCCTGCGGCAGCTGGCGAATGATTTCCTCGCCAAAGGCGTCTTCATAGCAGATGTTGATCGCGACCTGTTCGCCGGCGACTGCCAGCGGCTGTTGCCCACTGCCGCCGCGCGCGAAATCCTGCAGTGGAATCGCCAACTGCGAGACGATGAAGCCGAGCAGCGGGCGCAGCGGGATGAATTCGCCGAAGGGTACAAGGTGGTCCTTGCGGTAGGTCTGGCTGGCGGCGCTGCCGAATGAGACCACGCTGTTGAAGTAACCTTCGTTTGTTTTACGTTCCGGTATGCCGAGGAGCAGGTCACCGTTGTTGCGTCGCGCGTGCGCGGCGAGCGCCTCGAGATACTGTGCCGGCACATCGCTCAAGAACAGCGGTAACGCGGTTTCCGGCAGGATGATCAGGCGCGCATCGCTGTCGCGCACCATGCGCAGATAGGTTTCCAGTGTGCCGCGCAGATGCTCTTCACGCCATTTCAGATCCTGCTCAATGTTGCCCTGTAGCAGGCTGACCGTGACGCGCGTGCCCGTCGGTTCGGTCCATGCGACGGTTTTCAGCGCGGCGCCGGCGATCCAGAGCGCGAGCAGTGCTGCAGGCCAGGGCCACAGCGTGCGCAGGCGCGAACGTATTGCAGGACTGGCCAGCAGGGATAGCGCGCCGGCGGTCGCCAGCAGCAGCAAGGTAATGCCGTGCACGCCCAGTACCGGCGCATAACCCGCCAGCGGGCTGGCCGGCGCCTGCGAGTAACCGGGATTGATCCATGGGAAGCCGGTCCATAACCAGCCGCGCAGCCATTCGATCAGCGTGAAGGTCGCGGGCACTAACACGATCCAGTTCAACGCCGGTGACAGTGAAAACCGCCGGCTCAGATAACCGATAACCGCCGGATGCAGCGCGAGGTAGGCGCAGAACAGCAGGGTGACCGCGCCGGCCAGCGGCGCCGGCATCGCGCCGAAGGTGTGCAGGCTGACGTAAACCCAGGATACGCCGCCGACAAACCAGCCGAGACCGAAGGCAAAGCCGGTGATTGCGGCGGCGCGGGCATCGGGCGCGCGCTGCCAGAGTACAAACAGTCCGGCAAAAGTCAGCAGCGGGAGCGGATAGAGCCAGAACGGCGCGTAGCCGGTGACGGTGAGCGCGCCCAGTGCTGCGGCGATGGCCCACTCGGCGGTGCGGCGTAGCGTCGGCGCAGGCATCGGGATGAAGGCGGTTGATCTAAAGAGTCAATTAAAACAGATACTTGTTTATGTGGCCGGCTTGTCGAGCTTTTTTGTCACCTGCAGCAGATAGACGCGGCGGCTGTCGGCGCGCAGGACGCGGAAGCTCAACTGATCGACCGTCAGTTGTTCGCCGCGTTTGGGCACGCGGCCGAAACGTTTCAGCACCAGGCCACCGACGGTATCGAATTCTTCGTCACTGAAGCTGGTGCCGAAGGATTCGTTGAAGTCGGCGATTTCGGTCAGCGCCTTGACGCGATAGATGCCGCGTTTTTCCTGGACGATGTTGTCTTCGGCCTCATCGAAGTCATATTCGTCTTCGATATCGCCGACGATCTGTTCGAGCACGTCTTCAATGGTGATCAGACCGGCGACGCCGCCGTACTCATCGACGACGATGGCGATGTGGTTTCGATTCTTGCGGAATTCCTTGAGCAGCACGTTCAGCGGCTTGGATTCCGGGATGAATACCGCCGGGCGCAGCATGTCGCGTACGTCGAACTCTTCTTCGCCCGCGTAATACCGCAACAGGTCTTTGGCGAGCAGGATGCCGATGACATCGTCCTTGCCTTCGCCGATCACCGGGAAGCGCGAGTGCGCGGTTTCGATGACCAGCGGAATAAAACGGTCCGGCGGCTCGTTGACGTCGATGACGTCCATCTGCGCGCGCGGCACCATGATGTCGCGGGCCTGCATTTCCGAAACCTGCAGCACGCCCTCGACCATCGCCAGGCCATCAGCGTCGAGCAGATTGTTGTCATGCGCCGAGCGCAGCAGGGTCAGCAGCTGTTCGCGGTCTTCGGGTTCGCGCAGCAGAAATGCCGACAGGCGTTCAAGCAGCGTGGGTTTGTGTGGTTCGTCCATGGGGTCGGTGTGTGCGCTCATCCGCCGCGGGCGGCGGATGGTTCAGCGAGTTTGTAGGGGTCAGGATACCCGAACCCGGCGAGCAGGGCGCGTTCGCGTTTTTCCATCACCGCGGCGTCCTTGTCGTTTTCGTGGTCGTAGCCCTGAAGATGAAGCAGGCCGTGGATGATCATGTGCGCGTAATGCGCAGCCACAGTCTTGCGTTGAGCGCGCGCTTCGCGGGTGATGACGGGTGCACACAGCGCAATGTCGCCTTCCAGCGGTGCGCTGTCACGGAACACGAAAGTCAGCACATTGGTGGCGTAATCCTT
>JBIIZE010000115.1:0-6523 GCA_044346435.1 Burkholderiales bacterium | reverse complement strand
ACCGCCGAGGCCTGCGGCTTGAGGCCGCGTCCGGCCGGGCGATCCGGCTGGGTCAGTACCAACGGCACCTGGTGGCCGGCCTGCAACAGGGCGTCCAGGGCGGCGGCGGCGAAGGCCGGCGTTCCTGCAAATAGGATGTTCACGTGGTGGGAGGCGCCGGGGTTGGGGCCGGCGTTACATGGCCTGACGCTGCTGCTTGGTCAGCTTGGTCAATTTGGCGGTGATGCGCTGTTGTTTCAGGCGCGACAGCTTTTCGACAAACACGCGACCGACCAGATGATCCATTTCATGCTGGATGCACACCGCCATCAATCCATCGGCCTCAATCATGCGCTCACGCCCCTGTTCATCCAGTGCTTTGACCGTGACTTTTTCCGCACGGGTGACTTTTTCGTAGATTCCGGGCACTGAAAGACAACCTTCTTCACATTCTTCTTCGCCTTCGGCGCGTATGATTTCGGGGTTGATGAAGACCTGCAACTGATCGTGGGTTTCAGAAATGTCGATCACCAGCACACGCAGATGCACATCGACTTGTGTTGCGGCTAAACCAATACCCGGCGCCGCATACATGGTTTCAGCCATGTCTTTGATTAATTTGCGTATTTTGTCATCCACCCGGGTAACCGGCGCAGCAACCTTGTGCAGACGCGGATCTGGGTAGTGAAGGATCTGTAGCAAAGCCATGAAAAACTTGCCTATTTAATCAACTAGATGCAGAATTTAAACCAAACTCTCACGTCGGCAGGCGGCTTCTGCACCCTGCGTCAACGACGCGCACATAAGGTGGGGCTCCACATGCGAAAAGCAATTATATCCCTGATTTTGTTGATAACTCCCGCATGGACTGTGCTTGCCGCAGACGCCCCGGCCCTCAAGGACAACGCCCCTGAGCGCTATGTGGTGCAAAAAGGCGACACTTTGTGGAACATTTCCGGCCGCTATCTGAAGGAACCCTGGCGCTGGCCCGAGCTGTGGAAAATGAACCAGGAGCAGATGAAAAATCCGCACCTGATTTTCCCCGGCGACGCGATCGTCCTTGACCGCAGCGGCGGCGAAGCCAAACTGCAGCTGGTCCAACTCGAAACGACAAAGCTTGAGCCGCGAATCCGCGTCGAGCGCTCCTCGCGCGACGCCCTGCCCAGCATTGCACCTTCGGTCATTGAACCGTTCCTGTCCAAACCGCTGGTCGTCAGCGCCAATGAGCTCGACAGCGCACCGCGCATCGTTGCCACTGCGGAAAGTCGCGTCACACTGGGTGCCGGCGATCGCGCCTTCGCGCAAGGCATTACCAAAGACAAGGGTGACCTGTGGCAGATTTTCCGTCGCGGCGATCCGCTGATCGATCCCGACAACAAGGAAATCCTGGGTTATGAAGCCACTTATCTCGGTGAAGCCAGGGTCAGCAAACACGGTGAAGTCGCCACCATCGAGATCGTTCGCTCGGTGCAGGAAATTTATCGCGACGACCGACTGATCGCGCTGGGCAAGCAAGCGCCGGTGTTCTCCTATGTACCCCATCCGCCGCAAGTACCTGTCAAGGGTCGAATCATCTCGGCTTACGGCAGCCTGCAGGAGACAGGGCCGATGTCGATTGTTGCCCTGTCCAAAGGCAGCAAGGATGGTCTGCAGATCGGCACAGTACTGGCGATTGAACGCAGTCAGACGACGGCCCGTTACAGCCAGCGCACGGAACCGTTGTTCGGTCGCTCCGGCATCACCGGCAGTGACACCCCACGTGTCTATCACACCGAGCCGCTGCCGCCGCGTGATGTGTTTATCGGCAAGGGCGAAGCCGTAAGCCGTGGTGACATCGCCAAACTGCCGGATGAGCGTTATGGTCTGGTCATGGTATTCCGCACCTTCGACCGCGCTTCATTCGCGCTGGTGATGGAAGCCAGCAGTCCGGTCGCCGTCAGCGACTTCGTCACCAATCCCTGATTTCATAAGGCGTTGAGTTCCGCAACTTAACGTCTTTCACCATGGCGCTGGACCCCGACCTTGAGGCCTGGCTGCGCCTGAGCCTGCTCGATGGCATCGGACCGCAATCGCTCCGCAAATTGCTGATCGCGCACGGCTCGCCGCGTAACATCCTGTCCGCGAGCGTACGTGATCTTTCACAGATCGTCTCCGCCAAACTGGCTTCAGCAATACGCGACGGGGGCGCTTCCGGCGAATCACTGGAGGCTGTGGCGCAATGGCTGGCCGATCCTTCCAATCACATCATCACTTTCGCCGATGCTGACTATCCGCGCGCACTCCTCGAAATTGCCGATCCGCCGCCGCTGCTTTATGCCAAAGGCAAGATCGAACTGCTGAACCGGCGCGGCTTCGCCATCGTCGGCAGCCGCAATGCCACCGCACAGGGTGTGAGCAATGCCGAGGCCTTCGCCGCGACACTCAGCGACGCCGGGCTCACTATTATCAGCGGCCTGGCGCTGGGTATTGACGCTGCGGCGCATCGCGGCGGTCTTGCCGGAACCGCATCGACCGTCGCCGTCGTCGGCACCGGACTGGATGTGGTTTATCCGGCACGCAACCGGGAACTGGCACACCGGATCGCTGCAGAAGGCCTGATCATTTCGGAGTTTGCCTTGGGCACACCAGGCATCGCCGCCAATTTCCCGCGGCGCAATCGCCTGATCTGCGGGCTGTCACGTGGGGTTCTGGTTGTTGAGGCGGCAGTATCCAGCGGTTCGTTGATCACGGCACGGCTTGCGGCCGAACAGGGTCGCGATGTCTTTGCGATCCCGGGTTCAATCCATTCCCCGCTGGCCAAGGGTTGTCATGCACTGATCAAGCAGGGCGCCAAACTGGTGGAGTCGGCGCAGGATGTGCTGGAAGAACTGGGGGAGCTTTCGTCACGATTGCCACCGGAAGCAGCGGTTGATGATGCTTCAGAAGAACATCCGTTGTTGCAGCACCTGGGCTTTGATCCGGTCGATATCGACACATTGCAGCAACGCAGCGGCCTCGATGCTTCGGCTATTAATATAGTGCTCACCGACCTTGAATTAACAGGATTAATCGAGTCCCTGCCCGGGGGACGCTGGCAACGCATCCGCTGAACCCGGCTTGCGCTGGCCGGGGATTGTTCTTATCATCGGGCGCTCTTTTCCTCGACGCAGCCGCATCGCGCCTCTGTATCGCGGCATTAACGTCCGCAAAATCAAAAGCTTAGAATGGCCAAAACGCTCATCATCGCGGAAAAACCTTCAGTTGCCGGCGACATCGCCAAGGCGCTTGGCGGCTTCACGCGACATGGCGAATATTTCGAAAGCGACGATTACGTACTGTCGTCCGCCGTCGGCCATTTGCTTGAAATCGCTGCACCGGAAGAGTTCGAAGTCAAACGCGGCAAGTGGTCCTTCGCCAATCTGCCGGTGATTCCGCCGCACTTCGATCTGAACCCGATCGCCAAAAGCGAACCGCGACTCAAGGTTCTCGCCAAGCTGCTCAAGCGCAAGGACGTCACCGCGCTGATCAATGCCTGTGACGCGGGCCGCGAAGGTGAACTGATTTTCCGTTACATCGCGCAGGCAACAAAAACCAACAAACCGGTATCGCGGCTGTGGCTGCAGTCGATGACCCCGGCAGCGATCCGCGATGGCTTCGCCCATCTGCGTACCGATGATGACATGCAGCCGCTGGCCGACGCCGCGCGCAGCCGCAGCGAAGCCGACTGGCTGGTCGGCATCAACGGCACCCGCGCGATGACCGCGTTCAACAGCAAGGGTGGCGGTTTTTATCTGACCACCGTCGGCCGTGTGCAGACGCCGACGCTGATGATCGTGGTCGACCGCGAACAGAAGATCCGCAAATTCGTGCCGCGTGATTACTGGGAAATCCGTGCGACCTTCGGCGCCAAGGCCGGCGACTATGAAGGCCGCTGGTTTGATCCCACGTTCCGGAAAGACGAGAACGACGCCGAGCGCCGCGAAAGCCGGCTGTGGGAACAGGCCAAGGCCGACAAGATCGCCGAAGCCTGCCGCGGCAAAGTCGGAATCGTCACCGAGGAATCCAAACCGTCCTCACAACTGGCGCCGGGGCTGTTCGACCTGACCTCGCTGCAGCGTGAAGCCAACGGCCGTTTCGGTTTTTCAGCAAAGACCACGCTGTCTATTGCGCAGGAACTCTACGAGCGGCACAAGGCGCTGACTTATCCGCGGACGGACTCACGTCACCTGCCCGAAGACTATATCGATACCGTCAAGGCGACGATCGATGCGCTGGCCGAAGACACCGGACTGCGTCCGCACGCCAAGGAAATCATCAAGAACAAGTGGATCAAGCCGAACAAGCGGATTTTCGACAACACGAAAATCTCCGACCACTTTGCGATCATTCCCACGCCGCAACCGCCGAAGGCGCTCAACGACGTGCAGCAGAAGATTTACGACCTGGTGGTACGCCGCTTCATGGCGGTGTTTTTCCCGGCGGCAGAATATCTGGTGACCACGCGCATCACCGAGGTTGTGACACACAAGTTCAAGACCGAAGGCAAGATCCTGGTCAAGCCGGGCTGGCTGGCGATTTACGGCAAGGATGAACAGCAGGAAAGCGCCAATCTGCCGCCGGTCGCCAAGGGAGAACAGCCGCTGGCTTCGGCCGTCGATGTGATTTCGCTGGCGACGAGGCCACCCGCGCGCTACTCTGAAGCGACGCTACTGTCCGCAATGGAAGGCGCCGGGAAGCTGATCGACGACGACGAATTGCGCGAAGCGATGGCGCATAAAGGTCTCGGCACGCCGGCAACACGCGCGGCGGTGATCGAACGCCTGATCGCGGAAAAATATCTGGTACGCGAAGGCCGCGAACTGATTCCGACGGCCAAGGCCTTCCAGCTGCTGACGCTGCTCAACGGGCTGGACGTCAAGGAACTGACCCAGCCGGAACTCACGGGCGAATGGGAATACAAGCTGCTGCAGATGGAGCGCGGCAAACTGAAACGGGCGACCTTCATGAAGGAAATCGCCCGCATGACCGAGCGCATCGTCAAGACGGCCAAGGAATACAACAACGAAACCATTCCCGGCGATTACGCCACCCTGAAAACGCCCTGCCCGAATTGCGGCGGCGTGATCAAGGAAAACTACCGCCGTTTTGCCTGCGACGGCTGCGAATTTTCGATTACGAAAATCCCCGGTGGCCGCCAGTTCGAAATACCCGAAGTGGAACAGCTGCTGCAGGAACGCGAAATCGGCCCGCTGCAGGGTTTCCGCTCGAAGATGGGCAGGCCGTTTGCTGCAATACTGCGCATCGTGCAGGACAAGGAAACCAGCAACTTCAAGCTCGAGTTCGATTTCGGCAACAGCAACCCGGATGATGAACCGGAAGAAGTCGATTTCTCCGCACAGCAGACACTGGGCGACTGCCCGAAATGCGGCGGCAAGGTCTACGAGCACGGCATGAATTACGTCTGTGAAAACACACCGGCCAAAAAATGTGACTTCCGTTCCGGCAAAGTCATTCTGCGTCAGGAAATCGCCCGCGAACAGATGCAGAATCTGCTGACAAAAGGGCGTACCGATCTGCTGGATGCCTTCGTCTCCAATCGCACCGGTCGCCGCTTCAAGGCTTTCCTGGTGCGGCAGCCGGACGGCAAGGTGGGATTTGAATTTGCGCCGCGCGCCGCGAAGCCGGGTGCGGATGACGGCGCTGCCAAACCTGCCAAGGTTGCCAAGGGCAAAAAAGCAGCTCCGGCCGCAGTTGAGGAAAAACCGGCGCCGGCCAAAAAGCGCGCCAGCAAAGCCAAGAAATAATCAATAAAAACAAATAATTACGGCCACCACCGCAATCGCGATGGTGGCCGTTTTTATTGCGCGCAGATCAATCAGACGTCGAGGTTGCGCACGCCCAGTGCATTGGTTTCGATGAAGGCACGACGCGGTTCAACCGCATCGCCCATCAGCGTCGTGAATATTTCATCAGCGCCGATGGCGTCATCAATCCGCGTGCGTAGCAGTCGCCGCGTTTTCGGATTCATCGTCGTATCCCACAACTGCTCGGGATTCATCTCGCCCAGACCCTTGTAGCGCTGGATGCCGACACCGCGCTGCACTTCCGCGAGCAGCCAGTCAATGGCTTCGCGGAAATCGCGTACCGGGCGCATCTGCTCGCCACGCTTGATGTAGGCACCATCACCCAGCAGACCGTGCAGCATCTGCGCGGTTTTGCGGATCTGCGCATAGTCGCCGCTCTGCAGGAAGTCGTTGTCGATCATCGTGCTGCGCGCGACACCGTGCTGGGTGCGTGAAATGCGCAGAATGAAAGACTCGCTCTTGTCGTCGTACTTGGCATCGATCTTGATGTTTTTGGCGTCACCGTAAAGGGCGGCCAGGGCCTTGGCACTTTTCTGCGCTGCGGCCTCATCCGACAGATCCAGCGTTACCGGATTGTTGAGCAGGGCATGCAAGGCTTCAGAATCGATGATCCGGCTTTCGCGTTCGATTACCGCCTCAGCCAGAAGGTAGTGTTTGGCAACCTCTTCCAGTGCGTCTTTCGACAACGCCGGTGCGTCGGG
>JBIIZE010000113.1:0-6529 GCA_044346435.1 Burkholderiales bacterium | reverse complement strand
TCGGCGTTCTGCACAGCGAAATTGGCGAAGCGCGTGCCATGCGTGCCGAAACCGCCGATCGTCAGCGGATCGTCCTCGGGCATGAGATCCCGCACGGCCCAGGTCATCGCCACCGGAATACCCAGGAAGCGGGCCAGTTCCAGCGCTGCAGTTTCAGCGCCGGCGAGGTGGATGCCCCAGCCGTAAATCAACACCGGGCGGCGGGCTTTTTTCACGGACTCCATGCAGGCGTCGAGCGTCGCCGTGGCGATGGTCGGCGCGGCTGCCGGCTCGGGCACGTACTCAATCAGTTTGTCGGGGTCGATATCCATGCGCTGCAGGTCATCCGGGATATCCACCAGCACCGGTCCCGGGCGCCCCGCTTTGGCAATGGCCACCGCCTTCTGCAATTCGTAGCGCACGCGGTAGGGATCTTTGACGAGGACGGCGTATTTGGTAATGGTCCGGCAGATGTCGGTAATTTCCGTTTCCTGGAATCCGATCTGCCGCACGCCGGTGTCGCCCTTGGCACGAAATGTCGCCACCTGCCCGGTCAGATACAGCACGGGCACGGAATCGTAATAGGAGCTGCAAATCCCGGTGATCAGGTTGGTGGCGCCCGGACCGCTGGTCGCCACGGCGCAGCCCAGACCGCCGGTGACCCGGGCATAGGCGTCGGCCGCGTAGGCGCCGGCCTGCTCATGCTGCGGACACACATAACTGGTGCCCTCGGTTTCGGCGATCGAGTGAATCAGGTGCAGCGACGCGCCGCCGGAAATGGCGAAAACATGCCGGATGCCCTGCTCAGCGAGGAATTGCGCAACTACGTGGGATAACTTCATTTGTCACCGTCAAGAATGCGCCGTTCGTTGCCGAAGCGCCGCAGTTTATAAAGATCGCTGTCCTGCCTGAGTTGCCGCGCCAGCGCCGCGCCGCCCTGCCGCCACGCATCGTGCACCAGCGCGATATTGCGTCCACCAACAACAGCTTTCCCGGCGTTCAGGCACCAGTTCAGGCAGGCATGGATGTCATCATGGCTCGTACCCGGATGGTCCGATTGCAGGAACTCGACCACCTTGCGGTAATTCTGTCCGCTGCGTGCAGGTTCGCGCAACGTTTGCTCGTGAATTTTGGTGCGCACAATACCCGGGCCGATGATGAAAAAACTGGTATCGGTGGATTCCGCGTCCAGCAGTTCACACATTTTGATCAGCATGATCTTGGATGCGCAGTATGCGGAATAGGCCGGCGCTGCATTGTTGGTACCCGAACCGGAGAAAAATGCGACGCCCGGCGACCCGGACTGATTGCGCAGCGGATACAGCCGCCGGACAAACCGCAACGGTGCGAGCGCATTAACCTCGATGCCGCGGTCCCAGGCCTCTTCGTCGCAATCCCAGAACGAGCCGATGGGTTCTTCGGTACCGGCAGCAACAATCAGGACATCCCACTGCAGATTTTCGCGGCGGAAAGCTTCAACTGCGGTCGCGATATCACCGTTTGAAGTGAGATCGCAGGACACCGCCTTGACCCCGGGCGGCAGTGGACCCGACCCGGCATGCTCGCGATGGGTACCCCATACGGTCCAGTTGTCGGCGGCGTAACGCATCGCCAGTTCCCGCCCGATGTCACTGCTCAGCCCGAGGATGACGGCGACCGGCATGGTCAGTTGCCCTCCGGCCGGGCATTCCCGCCGCCCGCGCGGAGCCGTTCTGCATTAACCAGCCGTGCCAAACCGTTCTCCAGCGGAGTGAAGCGGAATTCGGGAAAGGCTGCAAAAACCGCCGAGTTCACGAAGGTACGGTGTACGACGGGCCCGATGGGACGGCCCAGGTTATAGATGAAACGGAACAGCTGCGTCGGCTTGTACGGCCGGTGGATGACCGCGACGGTCCGCGGCGCATGCTCCAGAAGCACGGGCTTCCCCGCCAGGTCCAAAATGATTTGGGCAATCGCGCCAAACGACACCGCCGGCCGGGTGGCGATGTTGAGCGTCCCGGTGCTGCGATGTGCGAGCGCAAGTCCGATCAGCCTGATGACGTCATCGACAAAAATATGGCTGCGCTTTTCTTCGCCTTTGCCGAACAGCACGATGCGGCCGTCGTTCAATGCGCTGCGGGCAAAACGGTTCGGGCCGTATGCGTTATGGGTATCGCCGGGGCCGTACACCGTGGTCAGCCGCAAAATGCAATAGGGGATCGTCAGCCGGGCCAGTTCTGCGCCGAGCATCATTTCCCGGCCGGTGTGGCACAGCGCGTAAAGATCGGTCGGTTCCCGCGTGGAGTCTTCGTCCAGCGGGACCTTCTGCGCATCGTAGACCGCGTCCGAACTCAGGTAGACGAAGTGGGCGCAGGGCGTCTCAGCCAGTGCGCGGCAGACCGTTTCCGCCATGCGCATATTGCGCATCAGGGTGAGGTAATCGCGCCCTTTTTCCGGCGTCAGTATCGAGGTCATGACCACGGCATCGCCGGCCCGCAGCAGGGCAGCCAGCTGCGGCGCGTTGCCGGTCTCGCCCAGATCGACATCGCTGCTGCCGATGGCGAGGCAGTCAATGCCGTTGGCCTTACACCAGTCAAGCAGGTGGCGGGCGATGAAGCCGTTCGCCCCCAGAATCACCACGCGATCAGGTGTTTTCCGGACAGGATTCTGGTGGTTGAGCATGGGGTGGGATGGCTCGGGTCAATAAAAACGGAAAACCGTTTCGCCCTATTTACCGAGCGTCATGTAGACCAGTCCGGCGGCGCGACACGCCGCCGCATCCAGCAATGCATAAGGGTCCAGCACCAGTTTACCGCGAAGTTGCTTCGCGACCTCCGGTAATGCCAGTTTGGCGAACTGCGGCCAGGGCGTCATCACCACAAGCGCATCCGCCCCAAGGCAGGCTTCGAGTTCCGAAGTCGCGCCGTGGCAGCGCGGATGGGCTGCCGCAGAAGCGGGAACCACCGGGTCGTATACTCTGACGCGGTAGGCTTTCAGATGATCCAGCAGCGCCAGGGACGGGGAATTCTTGGTGGAGTGCGTGTCCTGCTTGTAGGCCAAGCCCAGCACTGCGATGACGGGGTCGCTCACCTTCGGCAACAGTTCCTGCTGTAATACCCGCAACGGCCAGTCGCGGCGATGCCGGCTGTTGGCAATCCATGCACGCACCACGCCGGCATCCGTGCCGTGCTCGTCAGCGAAGTTGCAGACCGTGGCCAGATCACGCTCGAGGTTGCCGCCGGCAATACCCAGTCCCGGCGCGAGATAGGAATGGGGGCCGATGCGTTTATCGAGTTTGAGCGCCGGCACGATCTCGGACCAGTCGGCGCCGATTTTTTCGCACAGTTCCGCGAGCGTGTTTGCGGTGGTAACCGAAGCCACGAGACACATGTTGATTGAAATCTTCGCCAGCTCCGCGCTTTCATAACGCATCGGCAGAATCGGGCAGCCATGGGCTTCGAGAAAAACACGGAATGCCGCGGGCAGCGGCACGGCGGGATCGGCGCAACCGACAATGTAGCGCTCGGGATGGAGCGCCCGCTCGACAGCACGTCCGAAAATCAGCGTCTCCACCTGGTAATAGAGTATCCGTCCCTCGCGCTGCCGGCGGCGCGTGTAACCGGGCGGCACTTGCGACAGTACGACGATGACGGCATCGCTGCGCGCAGCGGCGAACACGGTGTCGAGCAGCGCGTTGATGGTCTGCAGATCGCTCTGCCCGCGGTCGTCAGTGGCGACATCCGGCGCGACATAAATGACATCGCAGCTCTTGAGATCGGCCGTATCAGCGGTGAACTTCAGGCGGGCGGCGTTTTTTCTGACGAGTTCGTCAAGCTGGGGCTCAGATACCGGCAACTCGCCCTTGCGCAGGGCGGCAATACGCGCGGCGTCAGGATCAAAACAGACCAGCGAAAACCCTTTTTCGGAGGCCGACACGCCCGAAACCAGGCCGAGATGGGTCATTCCGGCAAAACCGATCACCGGCAGCGTCATTTTCCGCTCCCGTTGCGTTCCTTCAGTTGCCTTGCCTGTACAGCGGCAAGACCTTCGCGCCAGCCTTTGAACCGGAAACCCGGAAATGCCTTGAGCACGGCCGAGTTATCAAACGGACGGTAACCGTCGTGGGGCATCGGGCCGCTGCGCGGCGAACCCTTGATCGTTACCGCGGGCGTGAAAGCCGCAGCGGCATGCTCGGCCAGTTCACGGAACGATGCGACTTCTCCGGACACTGCGTTGGCAATGCCGGTGCTGCGTCGGGTGATGATCAGGCTGACCAGTTCGGCAACATCCTCGACATCCACGTGGTCGCGCCGCTCTTCGCCTTCGCCGAACAGCACGATCTCTTTGCCCGCCGCCGCGAGACGGCGGAAGCGGTTGGGACCATAACCGTTGTGCGGATCGTCAAAACCATAGACCAGGGTCGGGCGCACGATGGCGAGCGGCCCGGCATAACCCTGGCGCAGCGCAACTTCGCGGGTGAGGTGCATCACCCCGTGCAATGCGCCGGGTTCGGCGCAGGACGCCTCGGTCAGCGGGCCGGTCGAATCCTTGTAGACGGCATCGGAGCTGATATAAACCACGTGGGCGACGGGCTTGTGCCGGAGCGCCGTGCACACGGCCTCCGCCATCCGCGTATTCTCGATCAGCATCTGCAGGTCTTTGCACGGCGCCAGGGCCGAGGCAAACACCAGCGTGTCCTGCGCATCCAGTGCCTGCACGAGGCGATCGGCAGCGCCGTCAGCGAGCAGGTCCAGCGCCGGACGCCCGAGACCGATTGCCGTGATGCCGTCGGCCTGCAACCGGCGCAGGATGGCGCCGGCAATAAATCCGCCACCGCCCAGCACGACCACGCGCTTCGGTTTCACGGCCTGCCCATGATCATGCTTCAGCACGGCTTCGCTCCCTTGCCCTGTTTCAGATCGTTGCCGAGGCCACGCAGGGTTTCGTTGATCCAGATGTCATTGTCGATGTTGCTCAAACCCGTGGCGCACAACTTGCGGAAATGGTCGTATTCGATCGCCCAGGTCGGATCGGGCTGCACCAGAGTCACCGACTCTTCGTCGGGTCTGCCGCTCGGCAGTTTACGGTCGCGTACGCTGAAAGTGCTGGGGCCCCACTTGCACAGGGAACTGATATGCGCGCTGCCTTTTTCTGCAAAAACATCGGCATAAAAATGGTTGCGCCATGACAGCAGGGTGACCTCGAATTGCAGTACGGGATCCGCGTTCGCGCCAAACGCGACATGGTCATAAGCGCGGTTCTCGAAACAGTTGGCCGACTGGATGCGGAAACCGTCAACCGGCTTTCCGAACCAGAACAATGCGGTATCAAGCAGGTGCGAGCCGAGGTCGGGCAGTACGCCGGCGCCCTGATCGCGCCAGGCCGAGTCACGCACCAGGCGCGCTGTGCCGTTGCCGTAGAACATGCGCACACTGTAAATTTTGCCGAGCCGACCCGATTCAATCAGCTGTTTCATGCGCACAAAATGCGGCTCGAAGCGGTGGTTGTACGCGGTGTAACAGACGGTACGGTTTTTTTCGGCGAGCGCTTTCAGGCGCAGCAGGTCGGGTGGGTTCGCGGCGAACAGTGGTTTCTCGACCAGCAGGTGTTTGCGCTGCGTGAGCAGGTATTCGATGATCGAAATTTTCGGCTCATCGGGAATGCACAGCAGCGCGGCATCGTAATCGCCGACCGGAACATCCTCGATGCGCTTGTATTGCGCGTCAGGATGAACCGGATCGACAGTGGCAACAACCTCACTGCCCGCAACCGCTTTGCGCTTTTGCCCTTGTACTCCGAGCCCGGCAACTACAACCCGCATTTTTGACTCCGTATTCAGGCCCAGTTACAGCCTCACTGGTAACGCGCGAGTTTCTCGATATCGTCGATTTTTTTCAGCACCAGGTCGGGGGTAACCGGCCAGTTGCCGTCGTGCTCGCATTCGATACCGGCGGCCATGTTGCCGAGAATCGACGCAATCACGTCGTTGCCGGTCGCGACCTTGGCGAGCGTGGCGTAGGCCAGCAGCGCATCGCCGGCGCCCACCGCATCGACCACCTTGTCGGCGAACGTCTCGATGTTGAAAAACGCCCTCAAATCCGTTGCTGAATTGCTGCGATAGGTGATGATTCCGCGGTCACCGCATTTCAGAATCAGCGTGCCGCAGTTTGAACGCTTGTGCAGTTCGAGTGCGAGCGGCCGCACCACCGAATCCTGATCGCCCAGCGCAAAACGCGCTTCGCGCTCGTTGGGGGTGATCAGGTCAAAGCCCTGGAATTCGAGAATGTTGCCCCAGCGGCTGGCGACCTGGCTGTCGGCGACGCGGAATACATCTTTCGGAATGGCTTCGGTCAACTGCGGAATGGTTACGCGGTTGAACATGCCGTGACGGAAATCGCAGAACGCAACCGCCTGCGTCTTGGTATCGGCAATCTGTCGCTTCAGCTGCTCGACGATCTTGTCCGAAATCGAGCGATTGTCCAGGGTATCGACCTTGAGCAGCCGGTAGGTGTCGGCAACAATCGCGTTCTTGTTGGTGGTCGGTCGCGTCTCGTCAATGATCGGCAGGCAG
>JBIIZE010000112.1:0-6530 GCA_044346435.1 Burkholderiales bacterium | reverse complement strand
GTCGTGCGCAATTACATCGATGCGCTGATCGGTCTGCCGTGGCGCAAGAAGAGCAAGATCAGCACCGATCTCAAGCTGGCCGAGAAGGTGCTGGACGAAGACCACTATGGTCTGGAGAAGATCAAGGAACGCATCGTCGAGTACCTGGCCGTGCAACAGCGCGTCGACAAGCTGAAGGCGCCGATCCTGTGTCTGGTTGGCGCCCCCGGCGTCGGCAAGACCTCGCTCGGCCAGTCGATTGCCCGTGCGACCAACCGCAAGTTCATCCGCATGTCGCTGGGCGGCGTGCGCGACGAGGCCGAGATCCGCGGCCATCGCCGGACTTACATCGGTTCGATGCCCGGCAAGATCCTCCAGAACATGGCCAAGGTCGGCGTTCGTAACCCGTTGTTTTTGCTGGATGAAGTGGACAAGATGGGCATGGATTTCCGGGGTGACCCGGCATCGGCGCTGCTCGAGGTCCTCGATCCCGAGCAGAACAATACCTTTGTCGATCACTACATCGAAGTCGAATACGACCTGTCGGACGTGATGTTTGTGGCGACGGCCAACACGCTGAACATTCCGCCGGCGCTGCTCGACCGGATGGAGATCATCCGTCTGTCGGGATACACCGAGGATGAGAAGGTTCACATCGCCGAGAATCACCTGCTGCCGAAGACCATGGAGAACCACGGTCTGAAGTCCGACGAGCTGGTGGTATCCGACAGCGCGCTGCGCGACATCGTTCGTTACTACACGCGCGAGGCCGGTGTGCGCAGTCTCGACCGTGAGGTGTCCAAGATTTGCCGTAAGGTGGTCAAGGAGCTGGTCAGCGGCGGCAAGGAGCGCAAGATCACGGTGAATGCGCGCAACCTCGACAAATACCTCGGGGTGCGGCGTTATTCCTTTGGCATCGCCGAGAAGAAAAACCAGATCGGCCAGGTCAATGGCCTGGCATGGACCGAAGTCGGCGGCGAACTGCTGTCGATCGAGGCGGCGACCATGGTCGGCAAGGGCAAGATGACCACCACCGGCAAACTCGGCGAAGTCATGCAGGAATCGGTGCAGGCGGCGATGTCTGTGGTGCGTGCACGTTCGCAGCGCCTGGGCATCCATCCGGACTTCTACCAGAAGAACGATATTCACATTCACTTGCCGGAAGGTGCGACGCCGAAGGATGGTCCCAGCGCGGGCATCGGCCTGTGCACGGCCATGGTGTCGGTACTGACAGGCATTCCGGTGCGTGCCGATGTGGCGATGACCGGCGAGATTACGCTGCGCGGCGAAGTGCTGCCGATCGGCGGTCTGAAGGAGAAGCTGCTGGCGGCACATCGCGGCGGCATCAAGACCGTGCTGATCCCGGAAGAGAATGTGAAAGACCTGAAAGAGATCCCGGATAACGTGAAGAACAAGCTCGACATCCATCCGGTGAAATGGATCGATCAGGTGCTGGAGTTGGCGCTGGAGCGCAAACCCGAGGCTTTGCCGGATGAGGCTGCGGTACCGGTTCCGCCTGCGGGTGAAGGTGCAACGCCGACGGCGATCAAGCACTAAGTCCGGAAAGCTGGAAATCGGGGCCGGATTGGGCTACAATCCGGCCCTTTGTTTCGCACGGTATTTCGCAGGTGGAGATGCGGGGTGCTTAGCTCAGCTGGTAGAGCGTCGCCCTTACAAGGCGAATGTCGGCGGTTCGATCCCGTCAGCACCCACCAGCAATACAGCAGCACGGAATCAGGTAACACGGTTACAGCAGTAAATGGAGTGGTAGTTCAGTTGGTTAGAATACCGGCCTGTCACGCCGGGGGTCGCGGGTTCGAGTCCCGTCCACTCCGCCAACATTAGAAAAAAGGCGAACCCGGTTCGCCTTTTTTATTATCCGCGCTTCGGTCGCGGTCCCTGGAGAGAGTCATGTACGATTTTGTATATAAAAACAAACGCCTGATGCAGATCATTCTTGCGCTGATCGTGCTTCCGTTCGCTTTTTTCGGCATCGATTCCTATTTCCAGGGCGGCAGCGGCGGCAACAGCGTGGCGTCTGTCGGCGAATACCGCATCAGCCAGGAAGAGTTCTCCCAGGCCCTGCGCGAGCGCCAGGATGCCCTGCAGCGCATGGCCGGTGGCCGTGTTGATCCGGCAATGCTTGACAGCAATGAGCTGCGTTTTGCCGTGCTCGACAACCTGGTGCAGCAGCGCCTGCTGTTTGAGCGCGCGGCCAAGGCCGGGCTGGTCATTACCGACCGCCAGATTCAGGACATCGTCGCCAGCGTCGATGCGTTCAAGGTCGACGGCAAATTTGCCTATGACCGTTACGAAGAACTGCTCAAGGCGCAGTCGATGACGCCGTTGATGTTCGAGCAGCGCATCCGCCAGGACATGATCACCGAGCACGCGGCTTACCCCTATGTCGCGTCTTCATTTGTTTCTCGTTCCGAAGCGGCCAACCTGCTGCGCATTTCGGAGCAGCAGCGCGAAGTCAGTTATTTCATTCTTCCCTCGGACCGTTTCCTGCCGCAGGTCAAGCTCGAGGCGGACGCTGCTAAAAAGTATTATGACGGTCATCAGGACGAGTTCCGCCTGCCCGAGCAGGTGCGTATCGAATTCGTCGTGTTCAGCGGCGAAGCGCTGCTGGCCCAGATCCAGCCCGCACCGGCAGAAGTGCGCAAGGCCTATGACGAAAACATGAAACGTTTTGAGGTCAAGGAAGCCCGTCAGGCCAGTCATATCCTGATCTCGGCCGAAGGCAGTGCGGATGCCAAGAAAAAAGCCAAGGCCAAGGCCGATGAAATCTATGCGCAGGTGAAAAAGAACCCCAAGGATTTTGCGGCGCTGGCCAAACAGCATTCGCAGGATCCGGGTTCGGCGGCGAACGGTGGCGATCTCGGTTTCTTCGAGCGCGGTTCGATGGTCAAGGCGTTTGATGACACGGTGTTCACGATGAAACCCGGTGACATTTCGCCGCCTGTGGAGACCGAGTTCGGTTATCACATCATCCGTCTCGCGGGTGTGCGTGCCGGCAAGGCCAAGTCGTTCGAGGAAGCCCGTGGCGAAATCGAAGCCGACCTGAAGAAGCAGCTGGCGGGCCGCAAGTTTGCCGAGCTGTCCGAAAATTTCAGCACCACGCTTTTCGAGCAGTCGGACAGCCTGAAGCCGGCGGCCGATCTGATCAAGGCCGTGCCGCAGAAAAGCGGCTGGATTTCGCGCAACGGCGGCGACAGCCCGCTGCTGGCCAATCCCAAGCTGCTGAAGGCGATCTTTTCGGACGACGTGCTGAACAACAAGCGTAACAGCGAAGCCATTGAACTGGCGCCCGGTGTGCTGGTGGCAGCACGGGTGATCGAGCACAAACCCTCGGTCGTTCAGCCTTTCGAGCAGGTCAGCGCAGCACTGACCAAGAAGCTGACCCAGCAGCAGGCGGGGCAGTTGGCGGCGCAGGATGGCCGCGCACGCCTCACGGCCCTGCGGGAAGGCAAGGATCTGGGCAAGGACGCTCAGGTGACCTGGAGCGCACCGCTGCTGGCCAGTCGCGGTGATCCCAAGGGCGTTCCGGTGGAAGCCCTGCGTCAGGCCTTCAAAACCGACGTCAGCAAGGTTCCGGCCTATGCCGGTGTTGAAGTTGCGGGCGGTGCTTACATGCTGGTGCGTATCAGCAAAGTCCAGGATGCCGCCGATGGCGCCAAGGACAAGCAGAACGCCATTGCCCAGACTCTGCGCCAGGTTGCGGGGCAGGCCGAGCTGGCTGCTTACCTCACCAGCCTGAAACAGAAGTCCGATGTAAAAATCCGCAAGGATCAGGTCGAGAAAAAATCCTGATCCGCGTCACAGGCATGAAAAAGGGCGGCCTCGGCCGCCCTTTTTTATTGTGTCATCAAAATGCTGTTCAGGCGCCCATGCCGCCGACAGTGGTGTTGAAGCCGTTGTCGACATAGGTGATCTCGCCGGTGATGCCGGTGGCCAGATCGGACAGCAGGAAGGCGGCGACATTGCCGACTTCGTCGATGGTGACATTGCGTCGCATCGGTGCGTTTTCCTCGACGTATTTGAGGATCTTGCCGAAATCACCGATGCCGGCCGCGGCGAGGGTCTTGATCGGCCCTGCGGAAATGCCGTTGACGCGGGTGCCCTGAGGACCAAGGTTGGTCGCCAGGTAACGTATGCAGGCTTCGAGGCTGGCCTTGGCCAGACCCATGACGTTGTAATGTGGCACGGTGCGGATGGCGCCGAGGTAGCTCAGGGTCAGCAGGGCGCCCTGACGTCCGGCCATCAGCGGCATGGCGCCCTTGGCCAGCGCGGCAAAGCTGTAGCTGCTGATGTCGTGGGCCATCTTGAAGGCATCGCGGGTCAGGCCATCAAGGAATTCGCCTTTCAGCGCCTCGCGCGGCGCAAAGGCGATGGAATGCACTACGCCGTCGAGGTGGCCCCATTCCGACTTCAATGACGAGAACAACGTGTCGATCTGTTCGTCCTGGGTCACGTCGCAGGGCAGCACCGGAGTGCTGCCGAAATCGGCCGCGAGTTTCTGTACCCGTTCGCGGATGTCCTCGCCCTGGTAGGTGAAAGCCAGCTGTGCGCCTTCGCGGTGCGCCGCCTTGGCGATGCCGTAGGCGATGGAGCGGTTGGACAGCAGGCCGGTGATCAGGATCTTCTTGTCTTGCAGGAAAGCCATGGTGTTCCCTTAGCGTAACGGATCAGAATGGAGCAGACGCGGGGCGATTATAACCAGAAGCCGCGCTTGCCAATATCGGCTACACTTTTGCGCGATGACTTCGCTTCGTGAACGCCTGCTGCCGAGCCTGCCGCTGATTGTTCCGCTGTTTGTGCTGATCACTGCCGCGGGCTGCAGCGACTCCCCCTGGAATGACCCCTATCCGGCGGCGGAAGCGGGTTCCAATACCCTCTACACTTCGTTTTCCGAACGTCCCAAGCACCTCGATCCGGTGCAGTCCTATGCCGAGAACGAATTTGCCTTTATCGCCAACATCTACCAGCCCCCGCTTCAATACCACTATCTGAAGCGGCCTTATGAGCTGATTCCCTTCGGGGCCGAAACCGTACCGGTGCCGGTATATCTTGATGCTGCAGGACGCCGGCTGCCGGACAGTGCGCCTGCCGAACGTGTTGCGTTCAGTGAATACGTGATCGCGGTGAAAAAAGGTGTGTTGTACCAGCCGCATCCGGCGCTGGCTGTGGATGAAGCGGGCAAGCCGCGTTATCAAGCGCTCAGTGAGGCCGATTTACGCCGTATCGACACGCTGGGTGATTTCAAACACACCGGCACCCGCGAATTGGTCGCTGCCGACTATGTGCACCAGATCAAACGTCTGGCGCACCCGCGGCTGCATTCGCCGATCCTGCAGTTGATGGGTGAATATGTGGTTGGCCTGAAGGAGTTGGCCGCGGAACTGGGCAAGGCCGCTGCGGGGTTGCCCGAGCACGCCTTCATCGACCTCGAACCGCATGCCCTGTCCGGCGTCCGCGTGATTGACCGTCATACCTACGCGGTGCGCGTGCGCGGCAAGTATCCGCAGTTCGCCTACTGGCTGGCAATGCCGTTTTTTGCGCCGGTGCCGCCGGAGGCGGATCGTTTTTATGGTCAGCCCGGACTGGCGCAGAAAAACATCACGCTGGACTGGTACCCAATCGGCTCCGGGCCGTACATGCTGACAGTGAATAATCCGAACCGGCAGATGGTGCTGGAGCGCAATCCCAACTATCGCGGCGAAACCTATCCGGTTGCAGGCGAACCGGGTGATGCCGAACGCGGCCTGCTGAAAGACGCCGGCAAACCGCTGCCCTTCATTGACCGCGTGGTGTTCAGTCTGGAGAAAGAGCAGATTCCGTACTGGAATAAATTCCTGCAGGTTTATTACGACGCATCGGGCATTGGCTCCGACACCTTTGACCAGGCGGTGCAGTTTTCGGGGCAGGGTGATGTCACGCTGTCTGAGAATATGGTCAAACGCGGCATCAGCCTGCAGACCTCGCTGGCGACCAGTGTGTTCTACATGGGATTCAACATGCTCGATCCCTTGGTCGGCGGTGATTCTGAGAGAGCGCGCAAGCTGCGGCTGGCGGTGACCATTGCCGTTGATCAGGAGGAATTCATTTCGATTTTCCGCAACGGCCGCGGACTGCCCTCGCACGGGCCGGTGCCGCCAGGCATTTTCGGTTATCGCGACGCCGATGCGACGGGCATCAATCCCTATGTTTATGAGTGGCGAAACGGTGAGCCGCAGCGCAAGGGTATCGAACAGGCGAAGCAGCTGCTGGCAGAGGCGGGCTTTCCCAACGGCCGCGACGCCAAGACCGGCCAGCCGCTGCTGCTGCATCTGGATACGACGTCCAGCGGCGCCGACAGCAAGGCGCGCCTCGACTGGTATATCGCGCAGTTTGCGAAGCTCGGCATCCAATTGGTGATCCGCGCCACCGACTTCAACCGCCTGCAGGACAAGCTGCGCCGCGGCACCGCACAGCTGTTCTTCATGGGCTGGAACGCCGACTATCCCGACCCGGAAAACTTCCTGTTCCTGTTTCATGGCCCGCAGTCGCGC
>JBIIZE010000111.1:0-6535 GCA_044346435.1 Burkholderiales bacterium | reverse complement strand
GGTGGTCAAACAGGACATCGCAAAATGGGCGCGGGTGGTCAAGGAAACCGGCGCCCGCGCGGACTGAAGCGGCAACCTTTTTTCAGGATCAGGTTTTGGACATCAATATTCCGGTAGTTCTGGCGGAAGTGACCGCCGCATTCGACCGTTACGAGCAGGCACTGGTCAGCAACGACGTGGCCGTGCTCGATGAACTGTTCTGGCAAAGTCCGCACACCGTGCGTTATGGCGCCGGCGAGCTGCTCTACGGCCATGAAGAAATCGCCCGCTTCCGCTCGGCACGTTCACCGGCGGGCCTGGCCAGAACCGTGCTGCGCACCGTCATCACCACCTTCGGCCGCGACAGCGCCACCGCCAGCATCCACTTCGATCGCGGCGGACGTATCGGCCGGCAGATGCAGACCTGGATCCGCCTGCCGGAAGGCTGGCGGGTTGTCGCCGCCCATGTGAGCATGATGTAGAACCCGTCTCAAAAACGCCTGCGCTTGTCAGGACTGCGTTGCCCGCTGCGTTTCTCCTCGCCTTACCATCACGGTAATGTCTCGTCGAAGCCTCGCGGGCGCCTTGTCCCGACTGCGCTCGGCAGGTTTTTGAGACGGGTTCTAGCCGCGCGGCCTTTGTGCTAACGTTGCGCTGCTTTTTTGCAGCGTTGTTTGCTGCCTGATACCGCAACGTAAATTCCATGGCCCAGTCTTCACCCGGCGTACGCGCCGAACTCTATCCCGAGATCGAACCCTACAACGCCGGCATGCTCGCGCTCGACGGCCGGCATCGCATGTACTACGAGGAGTCGGGCAATCCGAAAGGTGCGCCAGTGTTGTTCCTGCACGGCGGCCCGGGCGCCGGGGCTGCTCCCGCACATCGCCGTTTTTTTGATCCGGCGCATTACCGCATTGTCATTTTCGACCAGCGCGGCGCAGGACGTTCAACGCCGCTTGGCGACATCACCGACAACACGACACCGCTGCTGGTCGCCGACATTGAAAAACTGCGCGAGCACCTCGGCATCAAACAATGGGTGGTGTTTGGCGGCTCCTGGGGCAGCACGCTGGCGCTGGCCTATGCGGAATTTCATCCTGAGCGCTGCACGGGCCTGATCCTGCGCGGCATTTTCCTGTGCCGAAAAAGCGAAATCGACTGGTTCCTCTACGGCCTGCGCAATATCTTTCCGGAAGCGTGGCGGGCTTTCACCGATCCGATTCCGGCAGCGGAACGCGGCGACCTGCTCACGGCCTATCACCGCCGGCTGACCGATCCCGATCCGGCCGTGCACATGCCGGCGGCGCGCGCCTGGGGCACTTATGAAGGTTCGTGTTCGACGCTGCTGCCGAGTCCGGAAACCGTCGCTTATTTTGCCGGCGACGTAGTGTCGCTCGGGCTGGCCCGCATCGAAGCGCATTACTTCAAGCACGATATTTTCCTGCCGGAGAATTCGCTGCTCGCCAACGTCGGTCGCATCCGCAATATTCCCGGCGTGATCGTGCAGGGCCGCTACGACGCGGTCTGCCCCATCGTGTCGGCTGACGACCTGCACCGGGCCTGGCCCGAAGCGGAATACCACATCATTTCCGATGCCGGCCACTCGGCTTGGGAACCCGGAATCTGCGCAGCACTGGTCCGCGCCTGTGAAAAATTCAAACAACTTTAATAACATTCAACATCACCAAGGGAGAATGCAATGAAACTGGTTACCTACTCTGCGGGCAAACGCGCCCCGGCCACCATCGGCGTCATCGCCGCCGACGGCAGCATCATCGATCTCGCGACCGCCGCTAAAAAAGCACGCGTCAAACTGCCCTTCGCCGCCAATGACATGATCGGCCTCGTTACCGCCGGCAAAAGCGGCCTCGCGCTGGTCAAAAAAGCAGTCACCGGCGTGAAGACCGGTCACCACAAAATGAACAAGGTCGCGCTGCACGCGCCGATTCCGCGTCCGCGAAAAAACGTTTTCTGCGTCGGCTGGAACTATGTCGAGCATTTCGAGGAAGGTGCGAAGGCGCGTCCGCATGTAACGGAACTGCCCAAGCACCCGGCCTTCTTCAGCAAACAGCCGCTGTCGGTGAACAGCCCTTACGGCGAAGTGCCGTCGCACCCCGGCGTCACCGAGAAGCTGGACTGGGAAGTCGAAATGGCCGTGGTCATCGGTAAACCCGGCCGCAACATCAAGGAAGCCGATGCGATGAAACACATCTTCGGCTACATGATCGCCAACGACGTGTCGGCACGCGAAGTGCAGCGCCAGCACGGCCAGCAGTGGTTCAAGGGCAAGAGCCTCGACGGCCATTGCCCGATGGGCCCGTGGATCACCACGGCGGATGAAGTCAAAAACCCGCAGAACCTGCGCATCACCTGCCGCGTCAACGGCGTGACCAAGCAGGATTCGAACACCAGCTATATGTATTTCAAGATTCCGCGCCTGCTCGCCGAACTCTCGGCCGGCCTGACGCTGGAATCCGGCGACCTGTTCCTGACCGGCACCCCCGCCGGCGTCGGCCATGCGCGCAACCCGCCGGAATTCATGAAGGCCGGCGACATCCTTGAAACGGAAGTCGAAAGTCTGGGCCTGCTGCGCAACAAGATCGGCGCCAAATAAGCCGGCAGCCGCAGTAAAAACGTTTCCGCAATATGGCCGCTGCGTTGAGCGCAGCGGCCGGGCGGCGTAGCATGGCTGCTCTGTCTGGAGGAGCCCCCATGGATACACCGCAAAAAAACAATGTCACCGTCATCCCCACCGGCGCCGCACTCGGCGCCGACGTGGTGGGTGTCGACCTGTCGAAACCGCTGTCGGATGAAACCTTCCGCCAGATCGAAGATGCCTGGCACTCGCATCTGGTACTGCGTTTCCGCGGCCAGCAACTCGATGACCCCGCACTGCTCGCCTTCGGCCAGCGCTTCGGCGAACTCGATTCAGCGCCGATCCATGCCGGCAAGGATGTGGTCAATCCCTTCCCGCAGATCACCGTGATGTCGAACATCAAGGTCGACGGCAAACCCATCGGCAACCTTGGCCACTACGAAGCGGTGTGGCACACCGACATGTCGTACAACGACTTGGCACCGATCGGCAGCCTGCTCTATTCACTGGAAGTACCACCCGCCGGCGGCAACACCGGATTCTCGAATATGTACAAGGCCTGGGACACGCTGCCGGCCGCGCTGAAAAAACAGGTGCTCGGCCGCTATTGCCGTCACGACTCCAGCCGCAACAGCGCCGGCGAACTGCGCAAGGGATGCACGGAAGTCACCGACCCGCGCGATGCACCGGGAGCCATGCACCCGCTGGTGCGCACGCATGAAAAAACCCACCGCAACTGCCTGTTCCTCGGCCGTCGCCAAAGCGCCTACATCATCGGCCTGCCGCTGGACGAAAGCGAAGACCTGCTCAACCAGCTCTGGGCGCATGCCACCAAGCCGGAATTCGAGTGGTATCAGGTATGGAAAGTCGGCGATCTGGTAATGTGGGACAACCGCTGCGCGATGCATCGCCGTGATGCGTTTGATCCGGAATCGAGAAGGTTGATGCACCGGACACAGATCAAGGGCGGCAAACCGTTTTTTGATCCGAAGACGCTGGATTTGCGGGCCTGATTGTTGCGGCGAAGGAGGATGCGGGCGCAGCACGTATCCTCCGCAGCCACAACAAACAGATGCACCGTCGCGATGCCTTTGATCCGGAATCGCGACGCCTGATGCACCGGACACAGATCAAGGGCGGCAAACCGTTTTTTGATCCGAAGACGCTGGATTTGCGGGCCTGACGAATCGGGCCCTCAATGAATAAACGCCGGTCAGTCCGGCGTTTTTTTTACGCTGTCAGCCGCCGCTTTACCGGCCGCCTGCAGGCTTTCCAGCCCCGCACGCTGCATTTCCAGCGTCTTGATGGTCATCTGCACAAAGCCGGTGTTCATCATCAGCCACGTTTCAACGGCCTTGAGTTCGGCGATTTTTTTGTCGAGGTCTTCGACATTCATCGTCGGCGCGATCATGCCGGGGATCGGGAAACCCATGGGGTTCCACATCTTCTGCATGAATTCGAAAAAATCCTTGGGCATTTCCTGCTCGGCCATGGCGCGCTCCCGGTGGGTGTGCAGCCATTATAGGGGCCGTCAGGCCGCTTCGATGCGGATCGTGTCGCCGTCTTTTGCGGTACCCAGCACCGAGGCGTCACCACGGATGCGGCCGAGCACGCTGCAGGGGCTGACCAGCCGGCATTCATCGCCGCGTGATGCGGGGGTGCGTCCCCAGGGCAGGGCCAGTGCGCTGCCGTCGACCCAGAAACAGACGGTGCCGGGTTCAACGACCTGTTGCGCGCCCGGCTCGAGCGCGGCCTTGATCGGCAGCGTGAAATAGACTTCTTCGCCCCAGGTGTTGACGCTCGATGTGCAAGGCAATGCGGCCAGCAGTCTGGCGACCGTCGGGCCGGGGTTCAGGTCGGCAATGACCGAACCCGCAGGCCAGACGATGCGGATGCCGGTCATGCCGCCCGCGGATTATTCGCCGAGCGGGGAATCGCCGCGGTGTGCGACGCGCACGCGCTGCACCAGCCGCGGTGCCGCCGGAGCCGGCTCGGCCAGGGACGCGACCACCTGCTGCAGGCGCTGCTTCTCGCCCAGTACCTTGGTGGTGTAGGTGTCGTTGTCATCGCCCAGCGCGCCGGCATACATCTGCAGCGCGATGCCGACGTTGCCGGTGCGCACCAGATACTCCTTGAGGATGCGCGTGCCGACACGAATGTTCGACTCGGGGTCGTACACCGCTTTTTCACCGCCGAACTTGGCCAGCTTGTCGCCATGGAACTTGGGGATGATCTGCATCAGGCCCTTGGCGCCAACGACGCTTTCGGCAATCGGATTGAAGCGGGATTCGACCGCGATCACCGCCATCACCAGCAGCGGGTCGAGACCTACCTTGGCGCCTTCGGCATGGGCAATGCGGACAAAGTCCAGCGTCAGGTCCTGGGCCACCTTGTAGCGCTTGGCCAGATACTCGGCCAGCGCGACATGGCGCGCATCCTCCGGTTTGGCAACAGCCGCTTCCGGCTGCGACATCACGCGGGCGGAAATGGCGCTGGCCTCGTTTTGCACGACATCAAAGGCAGATTCCAGAAACTGGACGCCGTAACGTTCGTGCAATAACAGGATCAGGGCGGAGAAGCTGGCCAGGAAAACGGCCAGGGTGACAATCTTGCGGAGCCGGGGCAGCGGTTGTGCCGCACGTTCCATCGGGGATAGTTCTAAAATCGATTTTGCAAACACGCAAAACCTCCTTTCGGGTTTGCGCCAACGCATCGAGCGCGGCGCTGCATCTGGTGTTACCTCGCTACGGTAACGGGTGTCTCCTTAGGACAGCGTTCAGCCCAAAACCACTACAGGTTGTGGGCTACTCGAAAAAACTGGCCAATTCTAGGTGTTCAAACCATGAGCCGCAACCCAAATAGAGGGATTTTTCCGGCTTTGTTTGACCGACTGGTCTGGAAAAGGACGCGGAGTTTACCGGTACCTGTTGCCGCAATGCAATAATTTTATAAGTTATTGATTTTGATAAATAAATTTAAAAATATCGCCTTAAAACCAGCCCGTTTCAACTAAAAGGCAGGGATTTGAGGCGCATTGCAGCGTGAAGTTCATTTTGAGCAGGATTTTAATAAATAATCGTTTAAGAACAATTAGTTATAACTCATCCTGCGGGTCAGGTCGGGGTGAAATCTGGCGTGCCTCCCAGGCGCGCAACGCCGCTTCAAAGTTAGTGAGTGCTTCCCAGTATCGGTCATAAATACAGGGGTCGCAGCCGCTTTGGCAGCATTGCCAGGGTTCGGGTGCCTCGGGTTTTTCCGGCTTGGGATCGTGGGTCATGGCTGGCGGATTTCGGCCGGCAAGGGTTGATCCGGAAAGCGGCGCACGAACTCCCGGACCAGGGTCTCGGCATCGGCGCTGCGGCCGGCGCGTTGCCATTCCAGGATGCGCTGCACCCATTTGTCAGCCGGTTGATCGATCAGGTCCTGCCACAAGGGGGGTGCGGCCGAAGCTGCCGCCGCCGGGCTGGCAGCCGGCGCTGACCGGGCCATGCGACCGGTCGGGGCATCGGCTGCAGCCGGCGCCGGTGCGGCACGCATCATCGGCCTTGCCGCATCAGCCATGGCCGCCACTTCCCGGCGGGGTTCCGGCGGCGCTTCCGGCAGTGCCGGTCCGGCATTGCCGGCCAAAACCTTCTGCTCGGCTTGGGGTGACGCCAGAGGCGCGGGGGGCGGAATGTCGGCGGCGGGCGGCCGCACAGGGGATTGCGGTGCCCGGGGCGGTGGTGCCGGCGTCTGAGCTTCGGCAGACCGGGCCTGAGGCTCGGCCGGGCGCTCGGGTGCCACCGCCGGGGGCGGCGCCGGCTCAAGGGCGGTCTCCAGCCGGTCTGCGCCCTCCTCGCGCATCATCAGCACAAGGGTCGCCGACAGAACGACCACGGCGGCCAGCGACACCGGCACCCGCCAGGCCCGGAGCCGCGACAGCGACCGTGGGCCGGCACCGGCCTCCCGACGGGCTGCGGC